>JBDUAL010000391.1:0-2944 GCA_040004685.1 Anaerolineaceae bacterium
CGCGCGGCGCCGGTCCTCCCGATAACCGATCTTACCCCTGCGAGTCACCCAATCGCCCGGCGTTCCCTTGATGTTGAGGTGGTGACAACCGTTTGTTGAGACACGACTATGCATTATCTGCACGCTCTGTTGAACGATTCTGAACGAGAGTACGCCACGCGCCCAACGGCAGTCATGGCAGACGGCGACGCCCGAGTGGTCTATGTCGACGAGGATGCCTCGACCGCGACGATCACGGCGGCTCTTGAGGCATGGGGTCTGCGCGTGCGCGCAGAACGAGAACATAAAGAGGCCGGGATCCAGGGGCTTTCGACCGACGACTCGTGGGCCACTTTCCGGCCGGTCCCACCTCCTACGAGCCGGCTACAGAACCTTCGCTCCCCCGTCTGGCTTCCGCCCATCGCTGAAGCGGTAGTGGGCATTGTCGCGGACCCCTTGAGCGCCTGGTTCCTGCGCGTCGCCTGAGGGCCGATCGAGCCGCCGCCCCTTGGCGCGGCCACGACTTCCCCTCCGCGGTCAGGCGGCGGTGCAGTGTAGAGACCGGGGTCGAGAGTTCTGCGGGGCTACCGCGCTGGACCGAAGCCAAAGCGCTTGAGCACCGCCTCGCCGTCGCTGGAAAGCATGAAGGTGGCGAAGGCAGTAGCGCCCGCGCTGTTTTTCGCGCCCGAAAGCACGCTCAAGGGGTACTCGGCCACAATGTTCAGGTCCAGCGGGATCTCGATTCGGCGGATGCCTGTATTGGGGGCTATGTCTGTCGTGTAGACGATCGCTGCGTCTGCCTCGCCGAGCTGCACCTTCGCCAGTGCCGCTCGCACATTCACCTCCTCGCTCTTGAGATTCGCCAGCACCTTTTGCTGAAAGTCAGCGCCATACGCCGTCGGTGCCGATGCCTTCTGCAGCGACTCGCGCGCGTACTGTCCGGCGGGGACGTCTTTCGCTGCCAGCACGAGTTTGAGGTTCGGGCTGGCGAGGTCGCGATACGACTGAAGCCTGCTGGCCGGCGACAGCGCTATCGCCAGGCGGTTGGTGGCGAACGTCCTCGGCTCACGGGCGTTGCGTCCGATGCTGAGCATCTGTGCGGGACTGGCGGCGGCGAACAGATCTGCTTGCGCGCCCTCGTTGATCTGGGTGGCCAGCGCAGACGATGATCCAAAGTTGAAGACGAGTTGCGCTCCCGGATTCGTTTCGTTGAACCGCTTGCCGGCGGCGCTGAAGGCGTCCGTCAGAGACGAGGCCGCAAACACCCGGATTTCGCCCATGATAGCCTTCGGCGCGTCCCCCGCAGTAAGCGTGGTGAAGGTGGCCGCGGGCGTGGCTGGAACTGCATCGCCTCCGCCACAGGACAGGGACAGGGCCGCCACCAGAAGTGTCAGTACCGAGACAACAGAGGCGTGCGAAAGAAAACGGACGATCGCCATGCGCCTTTCATGATAACGGCTGGGACCGTGTCTACGAGGCGCTTCGCTGTAGCGCACCAGCGGCGTCACCCGTAGATTTGCGAAGTGCAGCAACAACAGCCCGCGCCGTACACCTCGACTCTGCGCTCGCTGACCGTCTCCGTTTACCTGCCCACGTTCCTGTTTGCCGTTGGCCAGGGGGCGGTGATCCCGATCGTCGCGCTCCAGGCGAAGAGTCTCGGCGCGTCGCTGGCGGTTGCCGGCTTCATCGTCGCATTGCGGGGCATCGGCGTCCTTGTGTTCGATGTGCCCGCCGGGTGGCTCGTGGCTCGCTTTGGCGAACGCCGCGCGATGACGGTCGGGACGCTGATGGTTATCGCTTCACTGGCGGGCGCAGCGTGGAGCCCAAACGCGCTCGTGTTTGGGGTGTTCACGTTGCTGATGGGTTGTGGTTGGTCAGTTTGGCTTCTCGCACGCCTCACGTTCGTGACCGAAACGGTGCCGATGCAGCTTCGCGGGCGGGCGCTCTCCACGTTGGGCGGAATGAACCGCGCGGGGAACTTCGTTGGGCCGTTCGCTGGTGTCGTGGCGGCAACGTTCGTTGGGCTGGATGGCGCCTACTACGTTCACATGCTGGCCGCACTGCTCGCCACCGCCTGTCTCATAGCCTTTGTACGAGACGCTGAGGGCGCACCTGCCGCCCACGGCCACACCAATCTCCCCGCGATCGTGCGCGACAACGCCAGGGTGTTCATGACCGCGGGGATTGGGGCAACGTCGATCCAGGCACTGCGGGCCACGCGCCAGAGCGTCCTGCCGCTCTGGGCGGTACACGTGGGGCTGGATGCGGCGGCGGTCAGTCTGATCTTCGGGATTTCGATGGCGATGGAGATGGTGCTGTTTTACCCGGCGGGGAGCGCAATGGATCGCTGGGGACGAAAGTCGGTCGCGATCCCCTGCCTGGCGATCATGTCCGTGGGCATGGTGCTCCTCCCGCTCACCCACGAATTCTGGTCGATGGCTGTGGTGGGCGTGATCATCGGGTTCGGCAACGGGCTGGGCAGCGGCATCGTGATGACTCTCGGCGCCGACTTCTCCCCATCGGCGGGGCGTGCCCAGTTCCTTGGCGCGTGGCGATTGTTCGGCGACCTTGGCACGGCTGGAGGTCCGCTGGCGGTGGCCGGCCTGACTGCACTGATCACGCTCGGTGGAGCGTCAATCGCTATGGGCGGGGTTGGCGCTATTGGCGCCGTCCTCATCCTCTTCCGTATGCCCGAAACGCTGCATCGCGAGCGTGCTCCGAAGCCTGTGCTCCTGCAGTAGCGATTTTCGGACGGCCATAGGGCGTCAGACACAGAAACAGGGCCGGTTTCCCGGCCCTGCTTCCTCGGCGTTCCTTGCCTGGGTTGGACGCCAGACGCTGGACTACATCCGCTCGATGATTGTACTGATGCCCATGCCCGCGCCGATGCACTGGGTGGCGAGGCCGTAACGGCCGCCGCTGTTGCGCAGTTCGTGGGCGACGGTGAGGACCAACCGGGCGCCGG
>JBDUAL010000392.1:0-2939 GCA_040004685.1 Anaerolineaceae bacterium
GGCGCTGACCACGCTGACTTCGTGCTCACCCGAGCGTCCGCCGAAGATGATGGCCACACGCTTCTTCGCCATCACCACGCCCCCACAAATTCGACTTCGCGTTCGAGTTGGATGCCGAACTGTTCAATCACCCGCCGTTGGGCCTCCGCGATCAGCCAGGCAACGTCGGCGGCCCTGGCGTTGCCGTAGTTCACGAAAAAGTTGCAGTGCTTGTCGCTCACGGCCGCCTCTCCCCGTTCCATACCGCGCATGCCGGCTGAATCGATGAGTTTCCAGGCCGGATGGTCCGGGGGGTTCTTAAACGTGGAGCCCGCATTGCGTCCGCGCGGCTGGGCGGTCAGGCGGTTCTCGTCATAGCTGGCAGCCTGGGCGAGGAGCGCCAGTGAATCGCCCCGGGTCAGCAGAACTTCGGCTTCGAGCACGGTTTTGCCCGCGAACTGGCCCCGTGTGAACGCACTGCCGCGGTAGACCAGTCCAAGCTCTTTCGCTTCGACCCAAGAATCGCGATGTTCGGGTTCTTGCAGGCGAACGCGGGTAAGCACGTCGGCGAGGCAGCCGCCGTAGGCGCCCGCGTTGTAAACCACGGCGCCACCGAGGGTGCCGGGGATACCGACCGCCCAGGCGAGGCCGTCGAGGCCCGTTCGGCACATCTTTCGAGCGAAGCCTGCGAAGCTCATCCCGCTCTCCACCCGGTACGACAGGCCAGTTGAGTCCGCCTGCTCCCTACGAGCGCGGTTGTCGACCGTCAGGCCGCGAATGCCGGCGTCGGCCACCAGGATGTTGCTGCCGGAGCCGAGTACGAACAGGTCCACATCCGTCTCGTGGGCGAAGTTCGTCGCGGCGGCGAGCCCGTCCGCGTCCCGCACCGTGAGGAAGAGGTTCGCGGGCCCGCCGACGCCGAAGGTGGTATGGCGCGCCAGCGGCTCGTCGCGTCGAACGTCTCCGTGGTCAGTCAGCATTCTGGCGAGCGTTTCGAGCGAGCTCATTGCAACAACTCCAGGATCTTCGGCCCAACTTCGACCACGTCGCCGGCGCCCATGGTGAAAACCACATCGCCTGACCTCGCCAACGCCGCGATGGTGGACGCCGCCTCATCGAAGGTGGCCGCGTAGCACGCCACCGGCGACGTTATCGCGGCTGCGAGGTCTCGAGCGCTCTTGCCGTCTTTAGGGTTTTCGCGGGCGGCGTACGTTTCGAGCACCACAAGCTCGTCCACACCTTCCCAGCAGCCAATCCATTCGTCCCAGAGGTAGGCGATGCGGCTGTACGTATGGGGCTGGTAAGCGATGATCAGGCGCGCACCTGGGAACGCCGCGCGCGCCGTGGCGATCGTGATGCGGGCTTCCGTCGGGTGGTGGGCATAGTCGTCCATCACCACCACGCCGTTCGCCTCGCCTACCTTCTCGAAACGGCGGTGGGCGCCATGAACGTTGGCAAGGGCGCGCCGAATCACTTCCAGCGCTACGCCTTCGTTGAGGCAGACGGCCGCAGCCGCTAGCGCGTTGCGGATGAAGTGGTCGCCCGGGAACGGCACGTGCAGTTTGCCGAGCGCTGTTCCTTCCCGCGAAACGCCAAAATCGGCGCCGAGCGCGGACTTGCTGAGGTGCTCCGCCGTCCACGTTGCGTTGCCGCCAATTCCGTACGTTTCGTTCCGCGACCCGGTTGCGACGCCGGCGAGTTGGGACGAACCCGGGTCATCCGCGCAGACCAGTAACAGGCCGTCCGGCTGGACAAGGCTCGCAAAATGGGTGAATGCGTCGTGGTACGCCTGCTCTGTGCCGTAGTAGTCGAGGTGGTCCGGTTCGACGTTCGTGATCACCGCGACCGCGGGCCGGTATTCGTGGAAGGCCCGTTTGTATTCGTCCGCTTCGACGACGCAGAGGTCTCCGCCGCCCCAGGCAGCATGGCCGCCCAAATCGATGCTTTCGCCACCGAGCAGGTACATCGGGTCGCGGCCAGCCTCGCGCAGGATGAAGGAGATCAAGCTCGAAGTGGTCGTCTTGCCGTGGGTGCCAGCGACGGCGATGACGCGCTTGCCTTCCATTAGCCGAGCGACCATTTCGGCGCGCAGGATGACGGGAATGCCGCGGCGCCTCGCTTCTGCGATTTCCGGGTTGGCATCATCGGCCGCGGCCGTTGTGACGACGAGCGTCGGGCTGCCCAGGTTCTCGGCGGCATGGCCTTCGAACACCATGGCCCCCGCAGCTTGCACTTTCGCCGTGAGCGCCGACGGTCGGAGGTCACTCCCGGTTACGTCGATACCGCGCTCGCGGAGGAGCTCGGCGATGGCCGACATGTGCATGCCGCCGATGCCGATGAGGTGGACGGGTCCTATGATTTCGGTCATCGCTTGGCCACCCCCTCGATCACCGCCGCAATCGTCGCTGCGGCGTCCGTTCGGCTGAGGGAGTGTGCTGCTGCTCTCATTGATGCCAGCAGCGCTTCGTCCTCGACAAGGCTCAAAACCCTGTCGATCAGATGTGCGAGGTTGGCTTCTTCCACGATGACTGCCGCACCCGCTTGCGAAAGCCATGCGGCGTTGTGCCGCTGATGGCCTCCCGCATACGTTGCGGGCACAAGGATCGCCGGCAGCGCCGCCGCTGGCAGCTCGCCGAGCACGCTGGCGCCGGCGCGCATCACGGCGAGGTCGGCGGCGAGCATCACGGTCGGAAGGTCTTCACGAAACGCCGACACGTGATACTTAGCGTCGAGGCCCTCGCCGAGGCCTGATTTATAGCCAGCCGCATCGTCGTAGTCAGCCGTGCCCGTCACGTGGAAGACGCTCATCGTTTCGACGAGTGTGCGCAGTCCCTTGAACACGGCTTCGTTGATGGCGTGGGCGCCCTGTGTGGCGCCCGCGATAACGATCACGCGCTCGCCAGCCGCAACGCCAAGCGTTCTGCGCGCTTCTTCCCGCGTCGTGTTGAAGAATGCGCTGC
>JBDUAL010000393.1:0-2937 GCA_040004685.1 Anaerolineaceae bacterium
CCTTGGCGAACAGGTCACGGCCGTTGGGGTCGTCAGCGGCGGCGGGCTACCTCAGCTCCCCACAAAGAACGCGTCGCGGTCGAACCTCGAAGCCTCGTTCACCAGCCTGCTCGCGCGCCGGGCCCCTGCGCTGTTCTTCCGGCAGTTCAGCCGGCAAGCGTCCTCTGCGGACATGGCAATCCTCTCGAACCCGGTGCACAAGGTCGCATTGTTGAGACACGTACGCGAGGCGTTCCGCCACGGCTCCCGCGGGGTGGTCGAAGACGCGGCCCTGCTGGCGCAGCCCTGGGGCATCGCTTTCGACGCGATCTCAACGCCGGTTCGGCTCTGGCACGGCGAGGACGACCGGACCGTCCCAGTCGCCTCGGCGCGGATCGTCGCCGAGGCGATTCCCGGCTGTACCCCAACCTTCATCCCCGGCGCCGGGCGCCTCTGGCTGCTGGAACACGCCGGCGAAGTGCTGGATATCCTGTCCGCTAAGCAACAGTAGGCAGGTTCGAGACCACGCTTTCGCGGTACGATTCGCGCATGCGCCTGCAGCCGCCAATCACTACCGTCCTGATCGATGTCGATGGCACGCTGCTCGATACGCGCGAGTTCATCCTCCAGGCGTTCGAACACAGCATCGCGAGGCACGGCCTTGCGTACCCGGGGCGCACACACATGGCGGCACAGGTGGGCCTCCCGCTGGAACAGATCTACGCTGCCATCCACGCAAACCTCGAGCCAGCGCTGGTCGAATCCCATCGTTCGTTTCAGGAAGCGAACCAGCACCTGGCCGTCGCCTTTCCGGGCACAGCTGAGACGCTGGCGCGGCTGCGAGAACGGGGGTTACAGCTCGCGGCTGTCACCAGCCGATCTCGGCGCACCTCCGTACGCAGCCTTGAAGTGAGCGGCCTGATCGAACTCTTCGATGCCATCGTCTCGGCCGAAGATGCGCCGGCGTTGAAGCCCGACCCTGCACCCCTGCGCCATGCGCTGGCTGTCCTCGGCGCGGATTGCACCGGCGCCGTGATGGTCGGCGACACCGCAGCGGACATCCTCGCCGGGCGAGCGCTCGGCATCCGCACAGTGGGCGTGACCTACGGCTTCGGCGGGCGGTCCGTTCTGGAGCTTGCGCCAGATGCCGTGATCGAAGACATCAGCGAACTGGTAGCGGTGCTCGGGCTCTAGTGCGGCGGATCGCCGACCGGCGACCGTATACTCGCCGCCAGGAGGACGAAACCCCGTGAAGCGATGGGCAGCATTCGAAGCTGAGGCGCCGCAGCTGGCAGACGATGGTCGGCGGTTACTCCATGGACAGCCGGACGGCCTCGCTCGCGCCTACCTGGCGACCACGCGAAGCGACGGCGGGCCACGCGTCCACCCCGTGATGCCGGTGCTCAGCCACGGCGGACTGTACGTGTTCGTCGTAGAGATGTCGCTGAAGCGTCAAGACTTGGTGCGTGACGGGCGCTTTGCGCTGCACGCCTACGAGCCGCCCGGCGCGGGCGAGGAGTTCTACGTCGCGGGGAAGGCTCAGCCGGTGGCTGACCCCGCGCTGCACCTGGCCGTTTCGGCGTCAACCGGGGGCGTGCTGGGGACGCATGAATTCGAGTTGCTGTTCGAGTTCTTCCCAACGCACATCCTGCACACCCGGTGGACGGCTTGGGGTACCGCGCAAACGTGGCCGACCTACAAGAAGTGGCGGGCGCAGGCCGCGAGCTAGGCGCAAACCGAGCGGACGAATTGGGCAGACGTACGCGATCGAAAGGACGATGAGCAGTCTGAGCGACGAGGAACGGGCGAGAGTACGGGCCTGAACGCCGCACGATTCTTCGAATTCGACGTCGAACGCCAGCTGGCAGGCCGAGTAACCAGCCCTTCCCAGGGGTAGGTCTTACTGGAAAACGCCAGACGCGGCGTATGCGACGTTCTCGTCCTCGGTAAGGCCCAGGATCTCGCGCAGCACCTCGTCTATGTGCTGCCCAAGGAACGGCGCAGCGCTAAGCTGAGCGGGCGTTTCGGAGAAGATCGTCGCCGGACCGTCGTACGGCGTTGGGCCCATAACTCCGTGAATGCAGTTCATGAAGAAGCCTCGGTGGGCGAACTGCTCGTCCGAGTAGAGGTCCGATGGAGCCGGGCAGCTATGCGAAACCCTTAGCACTTTCGCCCGCAGCAGATTCCCCCCGGCAAACGCCGTGATGCTGGGGACAGCGGCTCATGCTGGTAGATCAGCAGCATTGGGTTGGCAGACGAGACCCTAAATCTCTACGCGAGTTTGACGTTCACAGCATTTGGGCCCTTCTTGCCCTCCACGACGTCCGAAGAACTCGACTGGTCCTCGGCGGCGTCATCCTGAAGCTCGCGCCCGTCGGAGGTCTTCGTCCGAAACCGCTGTCCGTCCTGGCGGCGCTCGTCACCGGAGCCGGCACTCGTTTCCTTTTCACCCATCAACACACCTCTGGCCGAGAGTCTACGCCGCCGGTCAAGCTTCCCCGTTCGCCCGCGCCTTTCGCCCGAGGACGGCAGCGCGCAGGAGGCCCAGGCGACGGTGAGAGCGTGAATGCACGAGGAGCAGTGCTAGACCGGCGGGCGTACAATCTCGCCAGTCGATCCCCGATCAGGATTCACCGTGACAACCGGACTTTGAACGAACCCGGCGCCGGCAGCGCACTCACGGTCAGGCGAGTTCGGTGATCGCCGCCGCATAATTGGCCATCCCTGTGGCGAGTGAGGCGCCGATCGCCGCATCGATGACGCCCAGGCCGTCAACGATCTGTCCGGCGCGGAGCGTAGTCTTCTGGAACTCATCGGTCTGCTTCAAGGCGTTCAGGTTGTTGACATCGCCGCGAAGCAACACGAAGCCAGCGAGATCGCCTCCGTGCACCGTCAGGAGGACGGGCTCGAAACTCTCGATTGTCCCTGCCTGCTGAAGCCGCCCGTAGTACGCAATCG
>JBDUAL010000394.1:0-2934 GCA_040004685.1 Anaerolineaceae bacterium
GAACGCCAAATGAACACCTGGCGTTCGGCATCGGCGAGCACTTCTGCCTCGGCGCCGGGTTCGCGCGCAAGGAGATCCGCGTCATGTTCGAAGAACTGTTCCGCCGCTTCCCGGACATCGAACTGGACGGCGACCCGGAGCGGCTGCGTTCGAACTTCATCAACGGCGTGAAGCATCTGCCGGTGCGCTACACACCGGAACGCTAACGCATTCGCCCAAGCTGAACCCGGCCAGGAGACACTTTCCTCAGGCCACGGAGGAGTTCCATGAAAGTTCAGGTCAATCACGACAAGTGCGAAGGCCACGGCAAGTGCCAGCAGGCTGCACCAGAAGTGTTCGAGCTTCGCGACGATGACCTGTCGTACGTCCGCGTGGCCGACGTCTCGGAGGAGCTTAGGCCGAAAGTCGAGCGAGCGATTCGACTCTGCCCGCGCCAGGCGATCAGCTGGTTGCAGGAACCTGAAACACCAGCCCAGGATTTCCGGTAGTCTGTTGAATGGCCGGAAAGCCACCGAACTTCCTTACCCTTTCGGAGACGCGCCATGACGACGACTTCCCAGTCTTTGACCCTCGAAGAGATCGACCTGAACGACGACGGGCTGTTTGAGCGCGGACTCGGCCCGGAGATGTTCAAGATCCTGCGCCGGGAAGATCCCGTGAGCTGGACGCCAGCGACTGAAGAGATCGTGGGGCACTGGAATTTCGTGCGCTACGAGGACGTGCTCACGGTCTCCCGCCACCCGGAAGTCTTCGGGTCGGAGAAGGGCATCGTCCAGTTCTACCCCGCCAAGGAGGAGATGCTGACCGCTGCGGAGGCAGGGAACGGGAAGATGCTGATCACTATGGATCCCCCGCGCCATGTGAAGCTGCGCCGCCTGGTGAATAAGGGCTTCACGCCCCGCGCCGTAACGGCGATGGAACCGCACATCCGCGAGATCACGAACACCCTGCTGGATACGATCGCCAGGAAGGGCAAGAGCGACTTCGTGATCGATGTCGCTTCGCAGATCCCCCTCGCGGTTATTTGCGGAATGATGGGCTTGGAGCAGAAGGACTGGCCGCTGATGTTCCAGCTCACCAACAAGGTGCTGGGCGCGGGAGACCCGGAGTACCAGACCGACCTGCCTGACGACCAACGCGGCACCCAGGAGGCTGCCAACTTCACCGGCAACATGGGCACCATGCAGATGTTTGGCTTCTTCGCCCAAACGTTGCAAGACCGCCGCGTCAATCGCCGCGATGACCTGATCAGCCTCCTCTGCGAGTCCGCACTCGATGGCGAGGCGCTGAGCGACGAGGACATCCTCTGGTTCTGCTTCCTCCTCATCCTGGCGGGCAACGAAACGACGCGTAATGCCATGTCCGGCGGATTGCTCGCTTTCTTCGACAACCCCTCCGAGCGGGAGCGCTTGCGCCAGCATCCGGAATACATCGACACGGCTGTCGAAGAGGTCGTCCGCTTCGTCAGCCCGGTCATGCACATGGCTCGCGTTGCCCTTTCGGACTACGTCGTTGGCGGCCAGGCGATTGCCAAAGGCGAGCGCGTGGTGATGTGGTATCCCTCTGTGAACCGCGATGAGTCCGTCTTCCCAGACGGTGATGTGTTCAACATCACGCGCTCGCCGAACGAACACCTGGCGTTCGGCATTGGCGAGCACTTCTGCCTGGGCGCCGGTTTTGCCCGGTTGGAGCTTAAAATCCTCTTCGAAGAGATGTTCCGTCGCTTCCCGGACATCCAGGTGGATGGCCCGGTAGAGCGCTTGCGCTCGTCGTTCATCGGCGGCATCAAGCACCTGCCCGTGAAGTTCACGCCCGAGGCGTGACCACCGCTCAAGTCATTGCGCGGCGTAAAATTCGCCAATGGCCTACGTCCCGCGACTTTACCTCCCCGGACACGTCGCCCTCGGCCCGCTAATGCTCGATGCGGGCGCCGCCCACCGCCTGGCAGCGGTCATGCGGTTGCGCGCCGGTGACCGGTTCCTCGTTTTCTCGGGCGATGGCCGGGAGTGGGCGGCGACCGTCTCCTCGGTCGAGAAAAACCGATTGCATGCCAGCGTGAGCGGAGTGACCCGAACGAGGGCACAGTTGCCACTCATCGTCGAGTGTTGGTGCTCTGTGGTGCGCCCAAACCGTTTCGACTGGGCGATCGAGAAATGCACCGAAGCCGGCGTTGACGTCTTTCGACCACTCGTCACCGAACACTCGGCTCGCGGCGAAACACCGAGTGTGAACCGTGAGGAGCGCTGGGAGCGGCTGGCCGTGGAGGCCGCTGAACAGAGTGGCCGCCTCTCGGTTCCGGTTATTGCCCCCTCCGCGACGTTCGAACGGCTGCTGGAGCAGGCTGGGGGAACGCTAATCGTGTTCGACCGTGACGGCCGTTCCTGGCAAGAGGCTGTCACGTTGATCCCTGAACAGGGCCGGGTTTCGCTGGCCATCGGGCCGGAAGGCGGGCTCTCAGCGGCTGAGATCGCAGCGGCCAAGGCGCATGGGGCGCTGGTCGTCTCGCTCGGGCCGAACATCCTTCGCACCGAGACCGCGGCGGCGGCGGGAGTCGTCCTCATACGCTCGCTGGGGCGATAGATGGTTGCTATGCTGACGCATGGCGATTGAGATCCGGCGAGTGGTCGAACGGTTCGGTACCGGGCCATGGTTGATAGAGCGGGCGCTCTCTGGCGAACCTTCAAGGTCACTGAAAAAAGACGCGGCGGGTTGGTCGGTCTGCGAGGTGCTCGTGCATCTGTCGGACGCGGAGTTGGTGCGCGCTGTTCGCATCCGATTGATCCTGGCGGAGGATGTGCCTGCGCTCTTCAGCTTTGATGAGGGCGAATGGCGCGACCGGTTGAGCTACGCCGGCCGTGACGCTGAAGCGGCGCTGCGGATGTACCGAGATGCCGTAGAGGCGACCGCGGACTTGCTCGAGAATGTCGACCCGCA
>JBDUAL010000395.1:0-2933 GCA_040004685.1 Anaerolineaceae bacterium
TCGGGACGCAGCTGATCGTCGGAGTGCTCCTGCTCGCCAACCGCTTCGTCCCGCTGGCACTTGCCCTGATCGCGCCGTTCCTCGTCAACGCCCTGGCGTTTCACCTCTTCCTCGAGCCATCGGGGCGGCCCATTGTCCTCGCCTTTCTGGTGGTGGAGATCTACCTGGCCTGGGCGTATCGGAAGGCCTTCCGCCCCATGCTCGCTATGCGGGTGACGCCGGGGGAAGAGTGAGCAGTCGATCAGGCGGGTTTTCCAAGACACGGCTCGAACGTATGGCCGATGCGATGCGCGGCTATGTCGAGCGCGGCGAGCTGGCTGGTGTGGTCACGTTGCTGAGCCGCCACGACGAGGTGCATGTGGAGGCGATTGGCGCGCAGGATCTGGCCACCGCTACACCGATGCGGCGCGACACCATCTTCCGGATCGCCTCGATGACCAAGCCGATCACGGCCGCGGCCGCCATGATCCTTGTCGAAGAGGCAAAGCTGCGGCTGGATGAGCCGGTGGATCGGTGGCTGCCGGAGCTGGCGGACCGCAAGGTCCTGCGCGGGATCGACAGCCCGCTCGACGACACGGTGCCGGCCAAGCGCCCGATCACTTTGCGCGACCTCTTGACCTTTCGGCTGGGCTTGGGCGCAGTGATGATTTTCCCCGACCTGTACCCGATCCAGAAGGCCGTGGCCGAAGCGGGGCTTGCTCCCGGGCCGAAGCCGCTTTCACTTTCGCCCGACGCGTTCATGGCGCGCGTGGGCAGTCTGCCGCTGATGCACCAGCCGGGCGAGCAGTGGATGTACCACACCGGCTCCGACATACTCGGCGTGCTGCTCTCGCGCGCGGCCGGCATGAGCCTGGGCGATTTCCTGCGCGAGCGGATCTTCGAGCCGCTCGGCATGAAGGACACGGCGTTCAGCGTGCCGGAGGCAGAGCTCGACCGGCTGGCAACCTGCTATCAGGCCGATGCTGGGACCGGCCGGCTCGTGGTCTGGGACGAAGTGCGCGGTGGCCGGTGGGCCCGCCCGCCCGTCTTTGAGTCCGGCGGTGGCGGGCTGGTTTCGACGGCCGACGACTACCTCGCGTTCGGCCGGATGATGCTGAACCGCGGCCGGCACGGCACGGAGCGCCTTCTGTCACGTCCGACCGTCGAGCTCATGACGACAGATCAGCTGTCGTCAGAGCACAAGGCGGCCTCACCGTTCTTTCCCGGCTTCTGGGACACTCGCGGCTGGGGCTTCGGAGTCTCAGTGATCACTCGGCGTGATGGGATCGCCCTGTCGCCCGGCAGCTTCGGCTGGGACGGCGGCTTCAATACGTCATGCTATTCCGATCCACACGAAGAGATGGTGGCGATCCTCCTGGTCCAGCGATTGATGAACAGCCCGGTTCCGTCCGATTTCTACGCGGACTTCTGGACGCTGGCCTACCAGGCCATCGCCGATTGAGGAGACCCAATGGCAGCCGCGCCTCTTGCCGAGCCTTCAAAAAGTCCTGAGCTCACTTTCACCCGCATCTTGAACGCGCCGCGTGAGCTCGTCTTCAAGGCGTGGACCGATCCCAAGCAAATGGCACAGTGGTGGGGGCCGAGGGGCTTCACGAACCCGGTCTGCGAGATGGATGTGAGGCCGGGCGGTGCTCTCCGGATCGTCATGCGCGCGCCCGACGGCGTCGAGCATCCGATGACGGGCATCTTTCGCGAGGTCGTTGAGCCGGAGCGGCTCAGTTTCACCATGGTGGCGCGGGATCAGTCGGGCACTCTAGTCCTCGAAGCACTCGCCAACGCCGCCTTCGCCGAGGACGGAGGCAAGACGGAACTCACCGTGCGCGCGGGCGCCGTGGGCTTGGTTCCCCAGGCAGCGGCCATGCTCGATGGAATGCGGGAGGGCTGGTCGCAAAGTCTGGAGCGCCTCGCGGAGCTTTTGGCGAAGGTCACGCGATGAAGATCTTCTACGGCTGGGTCATCGTCGGGACGGGCATCGTCGTCACCTGTATCGGGATGGGCGCGATGCTCTCCCTTGGCATCTTCCTCCAGCCAATCGCCACGGAGATGGGCTGGTCCCGCACGGGTATCTCGACCGTTTCCCTGCTGAATTTCCTGAGCATGGGAGTCGGCTCAGTCCTCTGGGGCGCCCTCTCCGACCGGTTCGGCACGCGGTCCGTCGTGTTGTGCGGGGGCGTCCTGCTCGGCGTCGGCCTCATGACCGCCAGCCGGGCCGCCACGCTGGGCCAGTTCCAGCTCCTGTTCGGCGTGCTGGTGGGCCTGGCCGCCGGCAGCTTCTACACGCCGCTGATCGCGACGACGACCCGGTGGTTCACGCTGAACCGCAGCTTGGCTGTCGCGCTCGTCTCCGCGGGGCTCAGCCTCGGATCGGCGACGGTGGGGCCGCTCGCCCGCTGGCTCATCACCGGCTACGATTGGCGCACCGCCATGCTGGTGATCGGCGAGCTCGCGTGGGTCGTCATCGTTCCTGCCGCCCTGCTCCTGCGCGAGCCGCCGGTAGTGCGGCCGGTTGACGTGCCGGCGGGGTCGGCTGGCCCGGCCGGCCCGGAGTTCACGGTGGCACAGGCGCTGCGCACGCCGCAGTTCGCCGCCATCGCGCTCACTTTCTTCGCCTGCTGCGCGGCGCACTCGGGTCCCATCTTCCACATGGTCGCCAATGCGATGGACCATGGTGTCGGAGCGATGGCGGCCGCCACCGTGTTCAGCGTGGCGGGCGTGGGCTCGCTGAGCGGAAGGATCGTCTGCGGGTTCCTCGCCGACCGGATCGGCGCGAAGCACAGGCTGTCTCCGACTACGCGCAGGCCAAGGGCGGCGCGCTCTACGGCGAAGGCGCGGGAGAGACGGCGAAGCCCGGAGTGGTGCAGGAAGCTCATTACACGGCGGACCCGATCTATTTTCGCAACCAGATGGTGCACCAGCTCTGGAGCCAGACCGCG
>JBDUAL010000396.1:0-2928 GCA_040004685.1 Anaerolineaceae bacterium
TCGCTGTGAACCCGGGGTGCATGATCGGCGAGATCGCGAAGGACATGGCCTTGACGCCGCGCACTATCTGGGGACTGATCGGCGACTTGCGGCGAGCGCACATGCTCGATGTGCGCCGGCAAGGTCGCCGACACTACTACACCGTAAACCTGGACGCCGAATTCAAGCACCCTATAATCGAGGGCCTCACGCTTCGCACGGTCTTGGGAGAACTAATCCGCCATCACGCGAGGCCGGTGCGCGACCGTGGCCGCCAGGGCGAAGTTACTCCTGCCTAGTTGCAGACGGGGGTGGCGTCCCAAATAAAGAATCGCCTGTGGCCGACCAGCCGGAGACCTCGGCTGTCTAAACCCGCCGCCCATCATTAAGGCGTGCTCGCGGCCGCGCATAGACCGCCCAGAACCAAACGCCAAGCGCACGCTGTAGAGGCAGCGATCATCGGAAAGGACTTCGCGGGCGGTAAAGAACACAGGACCGAACCCACGGCCGCTCGGGGTTCCGCACATTCTTGCCCGGCTTGGTACTGTACTGGCTGTCGGAATGGAGTTTTGGCGCCCCACAGGGGCCATGCGTCCCTAAGGCGGCAGGCTGCGAGCGCCCGGTTGGCCGGAGTCGCGGAGGCGTAAGACGGTGAGCGTCGCGTCGTCGTAGACCTGATCCATCCCGATCACGTCGCGTGCATAATTGCTCATCGCCGTGATTTCCGGCGCTCCAATGTAGAACAGGCCGCCGCTGTCCGGCTGCAGCTTGTGGACGATCACGTACTTGATCTCGTTCGCCGCAAAGACCTGCCGCACCAGGGCCGTGTTCTGGTCATCGCCGGCGGGCTGGCCACACGCTGCCACGCAGGCCAGGAAGTGCAGCCCAGGCTGGTGGAAGAACCAGTCGAACTCCTCGTCCTTGACCCTCGATAGGTATCCGCCAACGGAAGCCTTCTCGTAGATCGTCTGGTAGTAGTTGGCCAGCGGCCCGCCCGACGGATCCCCGGCGTAAGTCCAGCCGTTCCGCCGGCCCAGCGGCGCGTCAACAACGGCGAAGTCACCGGGGTCGTTGCGGATCATCTCTAGCCCCGCCGGTGTCGAAAGCGGTACCAAATACACCGGCGGGTTCCAATATTCCAGCCAGACTAGCCCGAGGACGACTACCGCCACCACCGGCGCCAGGATCTTCGCTCGCGGCCTTAACCAGTCCATCACGAGCGTCAGGCCGATGCCCGCCAGCACGCTGAGCGCCATGATCCCGAAGACAATCATCCGGGCAGGCACCCTGCGCGAGCCAAACAGCGGCAGCTTATCGTAGAGCTGGTACGGCATGGGCACCGAGAAGGTGACCCCGAACAGCGTGAGGTCGCTCGAATCGTGGATGTACAAGTAAGGCCCGAGCGCCAGGATCGCGAAGACGAAGAACGCGATCACCCACACGCCCGCTCGATGCGGGTTCTTGCGCAGCGACAGCAGAGCCACGGTCGCGAGCAGCAGCGGCATCCCGCCCAGGAAGGCGGTATCTTCTACGCTGCCTACTGGAAGGTGATTCGGATTCGGGCCGCCAATCAGTGGCGTCTCGCCTGGTCCCCACAACGGGCTGGGCGTAACGAACGTCAGAAGATCGGCCGAGAATGACTCCGCCTGGTCGGTCGGCTGAAAATAGTCACCGCTCTCGATATCGCGCACTGCCCCGAACAGTTGCGGCGAACTGATCACCGCCCAGACGACGATGATGATCGCCGCGCCGCGCCAGAGTATCTTGAGCTGCTCGCGGTCCCGCCGTCGCAGATAGACGACCGTCCAGTAGGCGAAAAAAAGCGCCAGGAAAAGCGCCGCGTCCGTCGAGAACTCAAGCCAGTTGAGCGTCAGGATCGCCCAGAAGATGCCGGTCAAGACGGCATCTCGCGTCCGGCCCGTCTCCCTGAAGCGCAGGAGAAAAAGCAGCGTGAACGGGATCGGCCACGTGGTGAAGATGTTGTAGTGGCCGCCGAAGCGCATCATCGTGAACGGCGTAAACGCGAAGATGAACCCGGACACCACCCCCGCCAGATAGCTCCCGCTGACCCGGTAAGACAGCGCCGCAGCACCAACTCCGGAGAGGACAAAGCAGAGCAGCGCCAATAGGTTCCAGGAGAGGACCAGGTTTCCCGTCAGCAGTTGCAACGGGATGGACATGACGCCGTTCACGAAGGTCAACGGATGCAGGTAGAGGTCCGAGCCCTGTGGGTAGAACAGCTTGTCTGTGTGGAACGGGTTGCCGCCGGCCAGCACCCTGTCCTTCACCCACCAGAGATTCCACAGAAACTGCCAGGCGTCGTACGGGAAGAACCACCATACCGTGATGCTGCTGTTCAGGTGCTTCACCAGCGGCCACGTCTGAACGAGCGCTGCCGCCGCGAAGAAGAGCGAAATCAGCGGCCAGCGTGCGACTGGGCCCCACCTGGAAAGTGTCCCCCGTAAGCCCTGCGGTGGCCGGGACGCCACGCTTGCGCCGCCTTCACCGCCTACCGTGACATCCTCGAGTTCGTCTACCAGGTAATCCAGTGGATCCCGCTGACGGCGTGCGGATCGAACTTGTTCACGTAGAGGACGCCCATCAGGTTGATGAAAACCCCCAGCGAAATCACTGCCACGTGATGCCACTTCAACTTGGGGCCCATACCCTGCCACGTCAACAAGAACACGAACGGAACGTAGTCCAGCAGGTAGCGGTAGCCGAACTGCGGCCAGCCCGTTACGCCCACCGTGAAGTGGATCGGGATCGTGAAGAGAATAGCCAGCCAGCTCCCCAGGATCATCTTGTTGTTGCCTTTGAATCCGCGGTACATGCTGTACCCAGCAAGCAATATGAAGGGCAGCAGGTTCACGTCGTAAGGAATGTCCCACTGCGCCCAATCGAACCATGGCTGTGTGGTCGGGCCACGGCCGAGGTTCGGAATGATCG
>JBDUAL010000397.1:0-2924 GCA_040004685.1 Anaerolineaceae bacterium
AACCGGGACGAAATGACGAAACGGCGCGCGTCTTCTACAGTGCCCCCGTACAGATGGACACCTGGAAGACGCGCATCGACCCCACAAGCGCAGAGTTTCGCGAAAACCGCGACGCCATGCTCGCCCTCATCGGCGAAGTCGACGCCCAGCTTGCGGTCGCACGGGCGGGCGGCGGCGAACGCTCGGTCCTGCGCCACAAGGAGCGCGGCAAGCTCCTCGTCCGGGAGCGCGTCGAGTTGCTCCTGGACCGTGACTCGCCCTTCCTCGAACTCAGCCCGCTCGCCGGCTGGGGCACGGACTTCGCCGTTGGCGGCGGCTTCGTCACTGGCATCGGCGTCGTCTCCGGCGTCGAATGCGTCATCGCCGCCAACGACCCCACCGTCATGGGCGGCGCCATCACCGCCATCTCTGGCAAGAAGATCGACCGAGCGCTCGAAATCGCCCGGCTGAACCGCCTGCCCTACGTCCAGTTCGTGGAGTCGGCAGGGGGCGACCTGCGGCGCGGAACCGATGACCCAGAGGCCGAGATGCGGCGCAACCTAAGCCACTTCGCCGAGTCTGGCCGCCTCTTCCACGACATCACCGAGCTCTCCGCAGAGCGCATCCCGTCCGTCTCGATTGTCTTCGGCAGCTCCACGGCCGGCGGCGCCTACCAGCCGGGCATGTCGGACTACAACATCTTCATCCGCGGCCGTTCGAAGGTGTTCCTCGGAGGCCCACCGCTCGTCAAGATGGCCACGGGAGAAGATTCAGACGACGAGGAGCTTGGCGGCGCAACCATGCACGCCACCACCTCCGGCCTCGCCGACTATCTCGCCGACGATGAGGTCGAAGGCATCCGCATGGCTCGTAGTGTCGTCCGCCACCTGAACTGGCGGAAGCTGGGCCCTGGCCCCTCACTATCGGCCGACGAGCCGAAGTTCATCGAGGAGGAACTGCTCGGCCTCCTCCCGGTAGACCTGAAGCGCCCGATGGACATCCGCGAAGTGATCGGGCGGATCACCGACGGCTCGCGCTTCGAGGAGTTCAAGCCGCTCTACGGCACAACGCTGGTGACGGGCTGGGCTTCGATCCACGGCTTCCCAGTGGGGATAATTGGCAACAACGGCGTGCTCTTCTCCGATTCATCGGCGAAGGCCGCGCAGTTCATCCAGCTCTGCAATCAAACTGACGTTCCGCTCGTCTTCCTCCAGAACATCACTGGCTACATGGTCGGCAAGGTGTATGAGCACGGTGGAATCGTGAAGAACGGTTCGAAGATGATCAACGCAATCTCGAACTCCAAGGTGCCGCACATCACCATCATCGTTGGCGCGAGCTACGGCGCCGGCAACTATGGGATGAGCGGTAAGGCGTTCGACACCCGTTTCGTCTTCAGCTGGCCGACGGCGAAGATCTCGATCATGGGCCCGAAACAGCTTGCTGGCGTGATGTCGCTCGTCCGCCGCGGCCAGGCCGGCTCGTCCGGCCGAGAATTTGACGAGGCGGAAGACGCAAAGCTGAACGCGGCCGTCGAAGACCGGGCCGAACGCGAGTCGCTCGCCCTCTACGCCACCGGCCGTGTCGCCGATGACGGACTGATCGACCCTCGCGACACTCGCACGGTTCTCGCCATCACCCTTTCCGCCTGCCACTCCAACGTCGTCCGCGGCACTGATCGCTTCGGCGTCTTCCGGATGTGATCCAAATGCAACCAATCAGACGTCTGCTGGTAGCGAACCGCGGCGAGATCGCGCGCCGAGTCTTTCGCACATGCCGCGAAATGGGCATCTCGACCGTCGCTGTTTACGCGGAGCCTGACGCGGACGCACCTTTTGTGTGCGAAGCCGATCTCGCAATCGCCCTCGGAGGCACCACCAGCGCCGAGAGCTACCTCGACAGCGCGAAGATCATCAACGCTGCTCGAATCTCCGGCGCTGATTCAATCCATCCCGGCTACGGCTTCCTTTCGGAAAACGCCGACTTCGCGCAAGCCGTTCTCGCGGCCGGACTGACGTGGGTTGGGCCACACGCAGATGCCATCGGCGCAATGGGCGACAAGCTCTCGGCCAAGGCGCGGCTGGTGCTAGTCGGGGTGCCGATGCTCCCGAGCGTGGACGCTTCCGGACTCTCGACTGACGAACTCGCTGCCAGGGCGAAAGAGATCGGATATCCGTTGCTCGTCAAGGCGTCGGGCGGAGGGGGTGGTCGCGGGATGCGCGTTGTCGCCGATCAGTCCGAGCTGACGAACGCCGTGTCCAGTGCTCGCCGCGAAGCAAAAAGCGCCTTCGGGAACGATACAGTCTTCCTCGAACGCTACCTGGAGTCCTCGCGCCACGTGGAGGTGCAGGTCTTCGGTGACAAGCACGGGAACGTAACGCACTGCTTCGAACGCGAATGCAGCATCCAGCGTCGCCACCAGAAAGTGATTGAAGAGGCACCGTCATCCGCGGTAAGCGAGGACTTGCGCCGCCGAATGGGCGAAGCTGCGGTCGCAGCAGCGCTCGCTATCGGCTACGACAACGCTGGAACGGTTGAGTTTCTGCTGGACGCCGACGGCACGTTCTACTTCCTTGAAATGAATACCCGCCTCCAGGTCGAGCATCCGGTCACCGAGGCGATCACTGGACTCGACCTTGTCCGCGAACAGATTCGTGTGGCCGAAGGTCACCCACTGTCGTTCGCTCCGGATGGCCTTCGAATCAACGGTCACGCAATCGAGGCACGCCTCTACGCGGAGGATCCGGAGAAGAACTTCTTTCCGGTCTCTGGCAAGGTCGTCCGCTTCGAACCGAACCCGCTGACGCCGGTGCGAGTTGATTCGGGCATCGAAAGCGGTTCGGTAATCTCAATCTATTTCGACCCGATGTTGGCGAAGCTGATCGCGCACGCGCCGACGCGCGAAGAAGCGGCGATGCGCCTTGCGGCTGCGCTAGCAGGTTTGC
>JBDUAL010000398.1:0-2911 GCA_040004685.1 Anaerolineaceae bacterium
GATCGATGTCGGCGCGAACGTAGGTCAGTACGTACGCGAGATCCGCGCCAACGGGTTCTGTGGAAGGATCATCGCGTTCGAACCACTGCGTGGCCCTTTCGAGGAAATCACCGAACTCGCAGAGCGCGACTCGAAGCTGACCGTGCATCGTCTTGCCCTCGGCTCAGAAAGGGCCGAGGCGATCATTCACGTGGCGGCGAACTCCTGGAGCTCTTCACTCCTGGCCATGAAGGAAACGCATCTTAGCGCTGCGCCGGAATCGGTCTATGTCGGACAAGAGCGGATTGAGATACGACCTCTTGACTCCTTGGATCTCGATCCATCCTGATGACATCGCGTGGCTCAAGATCGATACGCAAGGATCCGAAAGAAGCGTCCTCGCAGGCGCTGAAAGATCCCTGAATCGTGCGCTTGCGGTCGAGATCGAACTCACCTACGTCCCCCTCTACGAAGATCAAGCGCTTGCCTGGGAAATCCACGATACGCTCAGCAACCTAGGATTTGTCCTGGTGGCCTTTGGGACGCCGTTCTCGGGAAACCGTGGTCGGTGGCCCATCGCGCTTCACGGATTCTTTCTGATGCCATCATGACGTCGTGCGTCAGGCATAGCCAACCGACCCCCGCGTCGAGCGCCTGATCCCAAACGGGCGGCTGGCGCGGACGGAATGGTAAGGGCATGGGAGTGTCCCTACCGCCGCAAGAGAGTGGTCGATTACCTTGCCTTGGAGCGGCCGTGCTCTTATGCACGGAGGAAGATCGCGTCGACCTGCAGAAGCGCTGATGTCCCGCGATCGTATAGTTGGAGAAACGCACTAGCCTATCTAGGACGCTCACAGCGAGCTGCGGTTTTGCTACGCCGGATGCACACACCACGCCGACGCGCAATTAGCCTTTAATGCCTGCATATGACCGTTTTGCGTGGGGTCTGTTAGCGGTGTTCGTGTCCGGTAGCGGCCCCTGTTGGAAAGCAACACCGACTGGTCGAAAGGGTTCAGCGCAGAGCTTTTCACTGCTGCGTGGGTGGCGGCCGCCGTTTCCGGAGTCGACCGGCTACATCCTCCAAACACTTCTCGACTATGGCTCTCGTACTGGCAACCTCGAAATGTGTCGAGCTGGCACATCAGATGGGCGACTGGGAGATTGACATCCAGAACGATGACGGCGGCGTCATTCATGGCCTCTATACGAGCGAGCGGAAGCCCTCGAGCGTTTTCAACACGGGGATGGTCATGCACGGGTGGCTTGATCTACACCAGGCCAGCGAGGGCACTCGTTACCTTGAGGCGGCGGTTCGGGCGGGCCACTTCCTTGCGCACAATCAGGACGAGGACGGGATCTGGCGCGGGGAGATTGAGTACAACGACATCCCTCATACCTACAACGCGCGTGTGTCTTGGGCTCTCCTCAGACTCGCGGACGCCACCGGCGAGGAGCGCTTTCGAACCGCCGCGCGCCGACAACTGGACTGGGTACTCGCGATGCAGCAGAACAACGGCTGGTTCGAGTGGTGCGTCTTCCGACGGAACATGCAGCCGAATACGCACGCGATCGCGTACACGTTGCGTGGCCTGCTCGAGAGTTACGTACTGACCGGCTACGAGCCTTACTTGAAGGCGACACTAAAGACGTCTGAAGTCCTGATCAGCAAGCTCGAGTTCCACGAGAAGCTTGCGGGGAACTTCGACCGCGCGTGGAATCCTGCCGCCTGGTACGAGTGTCTCACGGGTACGGCCCAGCTCGGCGGCGTCTGGATGCGGCTCTATGAGGTCACGGGCGAGCCACGTTTCCTCGACAGCGGCCTCAAGGCGATCGAACTGGCCGCTTCGCACCAGTCGCGCGTCGAGTGGCGTCCGGTGCGAGGCGCCCTTCCCGGTTCGTATCCGATCTATGGCCGCTACGCGCCGTTCAAGTTCCCGAATTGGGCAACGAAGTTCCTCGTTGACGGGCTGATGAAGCGCGAGGATCTCCTCGCTCAGAAACGGGCTGCGTCGGCGGGCTTTGCCAAAGACTGACGTCTCGCTTGTTGGGTCTTAGTCGTCGGGTTTAGGCGTTGAGTCCAGCGCTAAGAACAAGCTGCTGCTGCGACAAATGTCGTAGCGCGGCAAAAACCGTCGTTTCGGACGCTCAGCGGGAAAATCGCTGCCCCTCGATAGGCGCCGATTTTGTCGTAAGACGTCTGGCTGGACGGGTAGGGGCTGTTGTTGATCCACTGCAACGTCGGGACGCCGGTGATGTACGCCTCCGGGTTCCAGACCGCCTCGCCTTTCCGTCGCCACCACGAATCGACTTTCCCCGTGCTGTCTGTCGCCCAGTGGACGTGGACAACAATCTGGTGCCACACACCCAGGGTCAGCTGCCCTTGCGGGATGATCTGACAGGTGACGGTGCCGCACCTCGCCCCCACCCCGTTGTTGTCCGGGCCAGTGGAGTAGGTGGGCACACCGCCAACCGAGTTGCCCGACAGGAGCACCATCACCAGTTTCCCGGCGTGCGCGGAGATCCCAATCGGAGGGCCAACGCCTGTCAACCAGCCAACGTAGTTCAACTGCCCGACCAGCATCCCCCAGCCTGCGGGCGACGGTTCCTGCCAGTTCGTTGGGAACATCAGGTCGAAGGCGTAGTAGTCGTCTGTGCCCGTGGCGACGGTGCGCTGATGATAAACCTCGCATGCGTTGGCCACGCTCGCCGCGGGAAGCTCGAAGTTGGCCGAGAAGGTTCCCTGCGCGACCGGGCTGCTAACGATCGCGTAGGTGCCACGGGCGATCCCGTTGCTGATGTCTCCGGCGCACTGGGAGCCTGACCATTGCGATACATCGCCGGTATCCCAGTTTCCGCTGAAGAGCGAAGCTAGCGTGGGCGTAGTCGTTGTTGTTGGCGTTGTCCTCATAGTCCCAACGCAGGCCGAGGTTCA
>JBDUAL010000025.1:0-9766 GCA_040004685.1 Anaerolineaceae bacterium
GTTCACGCAAACGATGAGCAGAAGGATCGCTGGCTCCCGGCCATTGCCTCCGGCGAAACGTGGTACTGCCAGGGCTTCTCTGAACCGGGCAGCGGGAGCGACCTCGCAGGCATGGAAACGAAAGCCGTGCGTGACGGCGATGACTACGTGATCAATGGCCAGAAGATCTGGACCTCCAACGCCCATGTCGCCGACAAGATGTTTCTGCTCGCCCGCACCAACCCCGATGTGCCGAAGCACAAGGGCATCAGCGCCTTCGTAGTGGATATGAAGGCGGCGGGCATCAGCGTCCAGGGCATCCCGAACATGGCCTACCGGCGAGACTTCAATCAGGTCTTCTTCGAAGACGTGCGAGTGCCAGCGAAAGACCTGATGGGCGGGCAGGACAACGGCTGGTATGCAGCGACCACCACGCTCGACTTCGAACGTTCGAACATTGCCGCGATCTCCGGATCGCGCCGCACAATCCACGACCTCATTCACTGGGCGAAGGAGACTCACCCCGGCGGACGTCCGTGGGACAAGGCCGAAGTGCGGCACAAGCTTTCGGATCTGCTGATTGACGTCGAGGTCGGCCGCCTTGTCGCCTATCGAACGGCCTGGCTGCAATCTCTGGGCAAGGTACCGAACTACGAAGCGAGCATGGGCAAGGTGTGGATGGCGCTGCTCGGGATCAA
The DNA here is from genome assembly GCA_040004685.1 of Anaerolineaceae bacterium. Lineage (GTDB taxonomy): Bacteria > Chloroflexota > Dehalococcoidia > Tepidiformales > Tepidiformaceae > PNKC01. The sequence goes on from JBDUAL010000025.1 coordinate 678, forward strand.
GCTCTCGAACGCCGGCGTCAACCTGATGGGCCTCTACGGGCAGCTCCAGCCTGGTTCGAAGTGGGCGCAGTTGTACGGTCGCCTATCGACCGCGTATTTACTGGCAGTCTCCGGCCCGATTGGCGGCGGGACCACGGAGATCCAGCGCAACATCATTGCCCAGCGAGGCCTTGGGCTGCCTCGCGGCTAACGGGCTCCTGACTGTGAGGCTGCAGTTTTTACTGCATCGATCTTCGCATCAACGCCGTCGAACCAGGCCCGGTAATCTGTAACGTTGCGAGCCTTCACCGCGGCGCGACCTGTCTGCGTATGCTCGATAAGTGCCTGCAGCGCTGCTTCGAGGTTGGTGTCGAACGGTTCGAGATTGGGAGACGGCGCGCGAACGTTCTTGAGGTTCTGCGCGCCACAAACCGTGCTGTCAGCGTACGCGGCGAAATCCACTCGGAACCGCGAGTCTCGCGAGAACTTCTCACCCGGATATTCGTTCCGGAGAGTCTCGCGCAGTGTCGCCAGCCGCTCGACGGCCGTGCGCACACCAGAGACGTACTGATTCAACGCCTGGCGAGCGGTGACACTGGCCGTAGGAATGGGCGTCGCACAGGGAGCTGGCTCTGGGAACGCCGTACCGCTACCGCAGGCTGTCAGCATGGTCAGCGCCACCAGTCCAGGGAGGAGCACAAACGTCCTCACCCTCGACGCGCGTGCAGGAACGCAAGCGCCTTGCGCACGGCCTGCCCTCGGTGACTGATGGCGTCTTTCTCAGCGGGGCTGAGCTGTGCCTGGGTTCGGCCCGCCGCAACCACGAAGATTGGGTCGTAGCCGAACCCGTCCTCTCCGGACGGTTGTCGTGCCAGTGTTCCCTCCTGAATCGCTTCGAACGCCATGGATTCAATCGCGTCGCCGACGACTGGCCAGGCCAGAGCAACGACGGCCCGGTAGCGGGCGCCACGCGCTCCTTCCGGGGCGCTCGCCACTTCGCGTAGGAGGAGAGTTACCCGGCCTCCATCGTCCAGTTGCGTGCCGCCGTAGCGCGCCGAGTACATCCCCGGCCGCCCCGAAAGTGCATCCACTTCGATCCCGGAGTCATCGGCCAGCGCGAGGCAGTTGCCCGCCTGGGCGAAGGCGGTGGCCTTGAGCAGAGCATTCGCTTCATAGCTGCCCCCTGTTTCATCCACATCCAGGACGATTCCCGCTTCGGCAGGCGTGACTGCCTTGAAACCCGAACCCTCAATCAGACGACGAAACTCCCGCACTTTGCCGGGGTTGTTTGTGGCGAGCAGGATGCGGGTCACAAGCAAAGTCTACGAAGAGCTGACCTCATTTGGCCAGTTCGCTTTGGGCAAGAGGAAAGGGCCGGCGGTGAGCCGGCCCTTCCTCTTGCCCGTGTCCGTGGAACTGGGACGCCTACGCCTGGCGAGGCGTGCTTGCGATAGGAGCCGGTGAGGCGAGAACCCCGACTACCTTCTCCTTCGGAGTGATGAAAGCGTGGACGAATCCAGCGATCGAGAGGAGCAGTATCAGCGCTGCGAGCGCGTACAAAACGTTCGAGGCGAGGGCGGCCTTGTCGCCGAAGATGCTGAACCCGTACGTGGTCAGAAGAAGGCCGCGGAGCGTTTCGCCGGTCTGCATGGTTGTCCGGAGGGCGGCCACGGCATCGACGTCTTTCTGCCGAGCGTCAGCTCCGGCCGTATCGCCCTTATCCTTCAGGGCCTTCTGGTCCGCGGCTAGCGCGGTGCGAATCCCACCGAGCGTTGCGTACGTCTGGCCTTCCATGGTCGAGAGCGTCTTGGTCTCCTCGCCAATCTTGGCCTGAATCGGGGTGCTCAGCTTGGCGGTCTTGGCAGCGGTGAACATGTGGAATGCGATGTAGTACTTCGCGTAGCACTCCGCCTGCTTGCCAGTCTCCATGAGCTTGCCAGCGTTTTCCGTCAGGCAGGCAGAGCCGGGCTTCCAGCTCTTCTCCTCGTCCGTCGGCGCTGCAGAGAACCAGATCTGCTGGGCCCCGAGTTCGCCCTTCACATAGTCCTTTGCGAACGTTTGCTGGTCGGCGAGCACGAAGCCGAGCACGATCAGCAGCGCGCCGAGAACCACCCCGCCTCCAGCAAAGATGATATCCAGTGTCCTGCGTTTCATTTCGTTCCTCCTAGTGATGTCGAAGTAAAGGTAAGTGCCCTGGAAACGCCGCGCTGCGACCGTTCGGCCCGCGTCCTGGGGGCCAGATGGGCCTAAGTTGGGAAAATATCACCATGCGCGAGATTAATTGTGGGTCCTACGAGGCATCCGGCCGGTCGTTGTCCGCGTCCAGCAGCAGTGTGTCCAGCATCATCAGGAGCGTCGCAGCGGCCGCCACTACTAGCGTTAGCTTCACCGACTTCCGCAAGAGCTTCAACAGTAGACGAACGATCCGGAGAGGGATGCGTACTAGGGGGCGAAGGTTGGTCATTGGTGCTGGCCCTCAGCTTCAAGCATATCCCCATAGATGCCCGGATCACTATTTGGGATCAACGTGGCGCCGACAGTCCTTTCGTAGAAGCGAGCCGGGCCTACCCCGCCGATGATCGCGTAGCCGTAGCCCTCCGCCGCCAACGCGTTGAGACACTGCACGAGCAGCACACGCCCGATGCCGCGTCCACGTTTACTCTCGTGGACGCCTGTCGGGCCAAAGTAGTTCGGGCGTGTCACGTTGTAGGCCGCGAAACCCGTCACCGCGCCCTCCTCCGCGGCCACGAAAAGATTGGGCGGAACGTGCGTGAAAGCAGCAGCCACCTCATCGGCCCAGTGCGGGAATACCTCGCCCGCGAATTTCAGGAGTGCGTGGCGCTCGAAGCTCTCCGCTTTACGGCAGACCACGCCCGCTGCCGCCAGTCTGTCGCGTTCGACCGTCACATCCGGGAGCCCGTAAAGCCGCACCAGCATGTCAGGCATACGCTGACGCTACGCTATCCCGCCGCCGTCCAGCACGAGCGTCTGTCCGGTGGTGAACGAGGAAGCAGGACTGGCAAAGTAGAGCGCCGCGCCGGCCATCTCATCCGGGTCGCCGATGCGCTTTAAGGAACCGCCCTGCACCGAGTTTTTGAGGATGCTTTCGTTTTCCCAGAGGGCGCGGGAGAATTCCGTCTTGATCAGGCCGGGCGCGATGCAGTTGACCCGAATGCCGTCCGTCCCCCACTCTTTCGCGCAGACTTGGGTCAGCATGATCACGGCGGCCTTTGAGACTGAGTATCCGCCCAGGCCGACGGATGCGCGCAGCCCGCCCGTGGAGCTCACGTTCACAATCGTGCCGCCCTCGCCGTGTTCGAGGATCGCTTCGCGAACCATCTTGCTGAGCATGAAGACGGCTTTTACGTTCGTCGTCATCACCATGTCGAACGCGCGTTCCTCGAGGTCATGGATCGGCCCAAACGCAGGGTTCGCGCCGGCGTTGTTGACGAGCACATCGATGCGGCCAAGTTGGCGCTTCGTCTCGTTGACCAGGTTCCGCAGGGCGTCCATGTCGCGCACGTTCGTGGGCACAGCAATGCCGCGCCGCCCGGTCGCCTTGATCGCCGTGAGCGTCTCTTCGAGGGCTTCGGGTTTGCGGGCGGCGACGCAGACATCCGCCCCCGCTTCAGCGAGGGCGACGGCGATGGAGCGGCCGATTCCACGGCTACCTCCGGTAACAATGGCAACCTTGCCAGCGAGTGAGAAGTCGGCAATGGGCATGATGGAGTCCTCAGTTTTCGTTTGGTCACTCTGTTAGCGGGGGCAAGAGTGCGGCGAAACGAATTCTACGCGACGCGCCGGACGACGTCGCCGCTATTTCGACACGTTGCGCTTGCCATGTAGACTTCGGTCACCGAATCGAGTGCGAACGAGGTGCCTTTTGCCATTTGCCGATCTCAAGGAATTACTCCCCCGCTTCGCAGAGAGGGATAGACGCGACTCCGATGCGTACCCAGCGGAGAACCTTGCCGACCTCAGGGCCGCCGCCATTCCCATGATGCCGTTCTCTGCTGGGCTGGGCGGGGTGGGTGCGGATCTGGTCCGTTGCGTGCGGGCGATTGAGGCCGTCGCGACAGCTTCGCCATCCACCGCGCTCCTCCTGGCGATGCCGCTTGGGCTGGCCGGCATTTACGGCTCGGAAATTCAAGCGCCCGCCGTGTACCTTGCCGAATGGAACGCTCAAATAGAACGGGTGGCGGCCGACTTTCGCTCTGGCAAGCTCTACGCCGCCTGCAACTCGGAGAAGGGTGCCGGCGGCTCGTTGGACGCCACCAAGACGTTCGCCACCAAGAGAGACGGAACCTTTGTCCTCGAAGGCGAAAAGATTCTCGCCTCGTCCGGACATCATGCGGATTTCTTCTTCTCGACTGCTAAGGTCGCCGAGGCGGATCTGCCCGGCGCAGGCGTAGTCGAATTCTTCTTTGTCCCTACGCGTGGCGAAGGTGTGGAGATCTTGGACGATTGGGACGGCTTCGGCATGCGCTCGACCGAAAGCCACACGGTTCGCTACACGGGCGCCGCAGCGGAGTTCATGCTCGGTTTCCCAGATTTCATCGCGCTTGTGCAGCCGCTTCAATACTGGTTCTGCCTCTTCGCGGCAATCCCGCTCGGCTGTGCCGCCGCCGTGATTCGCGCCCTGGGCGACCCCGCCCCCGCAGGACCAGCGTTGCGTCTCCGGCTCTCCGACGCCGTCATGCGCTACGAGGCACTGAAGGCGTACCTCCTCGAAACCGCTGCCCGTTGGCGTCCAGGCGCAGACCCAGAGTTCGCCGCACGCGTTCTGCGGACTAAGACCTATGTCACGCAGGAGTCAACGAAGCTTTGTGCCGAGCTATTCGCGCTCGGCGGGGGCCGCCACTACCGGCGCTCTGGAGATGTCGCTCGCACCGTAGCCGACGCGTTCGCGGGCACCGCGCTCCGCCCTCCGCTTCCACTCGCGCTTGAGACGCTCGTCGAAAACTTCTCGCTCGGTCCGCTCGCCAGCCTCAATGACTGAGGAAGTTGCGCTCCGGCGTCGCCAAATGGCTCACGTCGTTCAGTGATTGCAGGGCCCGCACCCCGTGACCCGAGTAGATGATGCTCACCGAGGTGTGTGCCGGGCGGAAGAACATATCCCTCGAAACGCCGATGATGTGCGCCACGTACGCGTTGATTACGCCGCCGTGACAGGCGACCACCACGCGTTTTCCATCGTTGGCGGAGATGATCGCTTCGATCGCGTTAACCGTGCGCTTGCGGAACTCAAAGCTTGATTCTGAGTACGGGAAAACGTCCCACGATCCTTCGCGAATCATTCGCTCACGAATTCCTGCTAGCAACTCTTCGCCCACGAACTCCGCGGCTGGCTGCTCCGCGGGGATGTCACGGAAGACCTCGACTTCGCGAAGGTCGTGGATCAGCCTCGGTTCCAGGCGGTGGTGCCGCGCGATCTGGTGGCCGGTTTCGAACGCCCGCTTCAGCGGACTGGTGTAGACCACGTCCACGCGCTCGGTCGAGAACCGTTCGCCCACCAGCCGCGCCTGGTGGATACCGACCTCGCTCAGCGGCGGGTCCACCGTGTCCCCGACCGGGCCGTTGCGCCAGTCTGGCACATGTTGCTGGCCGTGCCTCACCAGGACGATCTGGGTGACGTCCTCGACGCCTGTGAGGAACGCGCGGTCGAATACCATGGGGCTGCGGGCTGGGCCGTTGCTCATCGTGCAACTCCTCCGATAGGTGACTGTCGTCGGACTATCTCAGAGCGGCGTTAACTGCACCACCAGCGGCTAGAATCACGGTATGCACGCTCCTTCGGTTTCGGTGATGTTGCGCTCCTGGGATGTGCGTACGGGCGCGACCCCGCAGATCACGCTGGACGCCGCGCGACGCGCCGAAGCCGCTGGTCTCGACGGTATCCTCGCGGGCGACCACGTGACCTTTTACGGCTACGGCAACGATGGCCTCGTAACGCTGACAGCGGTCGCGGCCGTCACCGAGAGGGTGGAGTTGAAAACCGCAGTCTATTTGCTTCCGCTGCGCCACCCCGTGCCCGTCGCTTTGCACGTCGCCCAGCTCGATCAGTTGAGCATGGGCAGGTTAGTGCTTGGCATCGGTATCGGCGGTGAAGACCCACATGAGTTCACCAGTTGCGGAATCGACCCGAAGACGCGCGGTGCGCGCGCCGACGAAGCACTTCAGATTCTGCCGAAACTTTGGACCGAGGATGGCGTCAGCTTCGCGGGCAAGCACTTCCAACTGGATAACGTGACCGTCTACCCGAAGCCGCTCCGTTCCGTGCCGATCTTCGTTGGTGGGCGTAGTGATGCCGCGCTCGTGCGGGCGGGACGCTTCGGTGATGGCTACACAGGAATCTGGCAGTCCGTCGAGCGCTTTCGCCGGGCCCAGGAAATTGCCAGGGAGACGGCGGCCGAAGTTGGCCGCGATCCCGAGGCGATCGAGTTCGGGATGCAGTTCTGGATGAGCATCGGGACGACGCGGGACGAGGCTCGGGCGCAGGTGAGCAAAGGCATGGAGGCCACCTACCGCCTCCCGTTTGAACGGTTCGAACGCTACACGCCGTTCGGCACAGCAAGAGAAGTGGCCGAAACGATCATGCCGTTTGTGGAAGCCGGGGCCCGACATATCAACCTGTTGCCCGTGCAGTCCTCGCCGGAACAGCTGGTGGACAGTGCAGCGTCCGTTCGCGACGCGTTGCGCAAATTCTGCCGCTAGGCGCCTGTCGGGTTCGTTGTCGTAGCTCTCTCTCGATTTTGTCGAGGACAAGGAACCAGCGCCCGAGGGAGTCAGTGCATCTACCATTTCGACCTTAGCGTTGCAACGCCCCTGTCACGATCGTGGCCGTCCTGCTGCGGTTCGGAAATGCCGCCCGCGCTACGCTGGCGCGGGCAACTAGCCCGTGGAGTGATTCTCATGAGTATGGCACCTACCAACCTGACGACCGGCGCTGAAGTCTACACGACGGATGGCGAGAAGCTTGGCACCGTCAAAACGATTCGCGGAGACCGTTTCCAGGTAGACGCCCCGATGCAACGCGATTACTGGCTCCTCACCGCATGCGTCGGAGAGGCAAGTGGCGTGGGCGGCCGGGTAACAGTCACATTCGACAAGGATCACCTGGACGATTCCAAGCAAGAGATGACCGAAGACAGTCGCTAGCCCGCGGTCCATCACGAACCGCTAGCGATAACGGTTTCATCAGACGCCCCAGGGCGGCCTCGTGCTCGCGCGGCCGCCCAGTAGCTTTGGAGGCCGGTATGTCCAGTCAGTCTTTGATTATCCTCGTGGTAGTGATCGTCGTAGTTCTCATTTTGACGGGTTACATCGTGATCTAGCCATCCCTGGGGCGTGACCTCGAGTGAGAGCTTTCAAGAGGGCGATCGCGTCTTCGCCGGAGGTGGTGGTCAGCAATTCAGCGCCGCGTGGCGCGGCGGCCACTGCCCGAGTGTCCGCGCTGAGCCGCCTTCGCTCCTACTGAGTTCCAGGAATGGTACGTCCTATTCGTTAATGGCACTGTCGCCGGGCGCGACCGTCCGTGGCGAAACAGGCATCGCCTGCTCGGGGCGTTCAGTTCGCGGTCGAAACTGGACCAGCGTCACCTCAGGTGTGACATCCTCGAAGCTCACCTGAAGCGGCATACCGATGCGCACCTCCTCAGGAACGCAGCCGAGGATATTCGCCGTCATGTGCGGCCCCTCTTCCAACTCAACGATTGCGATCACGTATGGTTCGTCGCCAGACCATTGCGGAGCCGTCGCCCTCCGCGCGACGGTGAACGAATAGACGCTTGCCCGCCCGGAAACCTCGGCCCATTCGAGCGAGTCCCCCGGAGCAAACGGGGAGACGGCGCGTGGGTAGAAGACGTATTTTCCTGTCTGTTTCGAACGCTGAATCACCAGCTGGTGGCGCTTCGCCGCCTCCCAGAATGGCCGCGAGACATCCGTGGGTTCGGGCAATGGCTTCTTGTACGGCGGCGAGGTTGCGTCGCCGGTTGGGGTTGCTTCCGTGGGCTCGGTCACTAGCGTCCCCTCTCAAGAATGAGCGAAACCTGCTCACTCATGATTCCGCCGTTGCCGTTCACGTACGCGAGCTGGCACTTTTTCACCTGCCTGCCCTGCGCCCGGCCCATCACCTGCCTCGCGGCCTCCGTGACATGCGACATGCCACCCGCTAACCCGGCCTGGCCAAACGAAAGCTGGCCGCCGTGAGGGTTGAGTGGGAAGTCGCCGTCGAATTGCAGATTGTGCTGATCCACGAACTGTCCGCCGCGGCCCTTCTTCGCAAATCCAGCGTCCTCAATCGAAATCAGCACCGTAATCGTATAGCAGTCGTAGATGCTCGCCACGTCAATGTCCTTGCGCCGCACGCCCGCCATCTCAAACGCAAGGTTGGCCGCCGAGGTGATCGGGCTGTGGGTCAGACTCGGGGCATAGGTAATGCTGCGGTGGGTGGTGTGCTCTCCCACGCCAAGGATGGTCGCGACGTGCTTCGCCTTCTTTGCGCGTTTGGCGCTCGTCACCACCACAGCCGCCGCCCCAGCAACGGGCATCACGATCTCGAGCAGGTGGAGCGGGTCAACGATCACGGGCGAGTTGAGTACGTCTTCAACGGTGATTGGTTGGCCGAAAAAGAGTGCGTTCGGGTTGTGGCAGGCGTTGTAGCGCTGAGCGACGGCGATCTTGGCCAACTGCTCAGGCGTTACACCAAACTCGTGCATGTATCGGTTGGCGATCATCGCGTAGCCGAAGTTGGCGCCGATCGCGCCGTAAGGCACTTCGAATTCGGAATACGGCGTGCGGTCCACACGTCGACCCGCCCACCCTGTGCTGGATGAGCGTTTCGGACCCGAATTACTGCGACTCTCTCGCCGCGCCGCCGTCAGGCAGAGCACTGTTTCGCAAAGTCCGGCGCCGATCGCCATTGCCGCTCGAGCGACCATGCCCGCGCCCGTGGCGCCACCGTGATCCACCACCTCTGCGAACTTCGCATCGATCCCGAGGTACTCGATCATCGTTGCGGGGGCGAACATCGGCGCTTCGGCGAAACTCTCGGTGACCAGCCCGTCGATGTCGCCCGTCTCCAGCCCTGCGTCAGCGATGGCGAGCCTGCCG
>JBDUAL010000399.1:0-2908 GCA_040004685.1 Anaerolineaceae bacterium
GGGCCGAGGTGTTCGGCGCCGTCTTCCAATACCCGGGAACCTTCGGTGACGTGCGCGACTTTCGTCCGGCGATTGAAAAGCTGCACAAGAAGAGAGCGATCGCCGTGATGGCGGCGGATCCTCTGGCGCTCACGCTGCTGATGCCGCCTGGCGAACTCGGAGCGGATATCGCCATCGGCTCGACGCAGAGGTTCGGCGTGCCGATGGGCTTCGGCGGTCCGCACGCGGCGTATATGGCCGTCAAGGACGCCTACAAGCGCTCTTTACCAGGCCGGCTGGTGGGCGTCTCGATTGATTCACGCGGCGCCTCCGCATACCGGCTGGCGCTACAGACACGCGAGCAGCATATTCGGCGGGAGAAAGCGACGTCGAATATTTGCACGGCCCAGGTCCTGCTCGCCGTCATTGCCTCGATGTACGCCGTTTATCATGGGCCAGAAGGGCTGACGCACATCGCCCGGGAGGTTCACAGAAGGACTGCTGTACTGGCTGCAGGACTGCGGCTCCTTGGCGTCCGCGTCCTCACTGACGCGTTCTTCGATACCTTGACCGTGGAAGCCGGCCCTACAATGAACGCGATCGCCGTCACGGCGGCGCGGGAGAAAATCAATCTGCGGAGGATCGAGCCGTCGAGGCTCGGCATTACGCTCGACGAGACCACCACACCGTTCGTCGTGGAGGCCGTGTGGCGCGCGTTCGGAGGATCGCTAAGCTATGCCGATGTTCAGGCGGAAGAAGCGCTGCCTGCGGCCCTCGCGCGCAAGTCGCGATTCATGCGGCATCCGGTTTTTCATCGATATCGTTCCGAGACCGAAATCCTGCGCTACATGCGCAAGCTAGCCGATCGCGACCTGGCGCTGGACCGCGCCATGATCCCGCTCGGATCCTGCACAATGAAGCTCAATGCGACGGCCGAGATGATCCCGATCACGTGGCCTGAGTTCGGCTCGCTTCATCCTTGCGCTCCGGCAGCGCAGACACGGGGATATCAGTCGATCTTCGACGACCTCAAACGGTGGCTTTGCGACATCACCGGCTATGATGCCGTATCGCTCCAACCCAACTCCGGCGCTCAGGGCGAATATGCAGGATTATTGGCAATCCGTGGTTATCACTGGAGCCGTGGAGACAAACACCGGAATGTTTGCCTGATCCCGTCTTCCGCGCATGGCACGAATCCCGCGTCGGCCAACATGGCGGGGATGGAAGTGCTCGTGGTGGCCTGCGACGCGCAAGGCAATGTGGACTTGACCGACCTCGAAGCCAAAGCCGCGAAGCACCGAGCCAACCTCGCCGCCCTAATGGTGACGTATCCGTCAACCCACGGAGTGTTCGAAGCCGAAGTCCGCGAGATGTGCGAGATCGTGCATCTCCATGGCGGTCAAGTGTACCTGGACGGCGCCAACATGAACGCTCAAGTCGGACTCTCCCGGCCGGGCGACTACGGCGCGGACGTTTCGCACCTGAACTTGCACAAGACGTTCTGTATTCCGCATGGCGGCGGCGGTCCGGGCATGGGCCCCATCGGCGTGAAGGCGCATCTCGCGCCGTTCCTGCCAGGCCATCCGTGGCTGGACGGGGGAAAATCGCCCGTGGGTCCGGTGTCGGCCGCGCCCTACGGTTCGGCATCTATCCTTCCCATCTCCTACATGTACATGTTGATGATGGGCGGGGGAGGACTCAAGCTGGCAACCGAAGTGGCGATTCTCTCGGCGAATTACATTGCCGCCCGTCTAGGATCGTACTTCCCAGTGCTGTACAAGAACGCGAAAGGACGAGTGGCCCACGAGTGCATCGTGGATCCGCGGAGCCTCAAGGACCTGTGCGGGGTAACGGTGGACGACATCGCCAAGCGCTTGATCGATTACGGATTCCACGCGCCGACCATGAGCTTTCCGGTCGCAGGAACGTTGATGATCGAGCCCACGGAATCCGAGTCAAGAAGCGAACTCGACCGGTTTTGCGACGCGATGATCGCGATCAGGGACGAGATCGCCGAGATTGAAAAAGGACGGTTTCCGATCGCCGAATCTCCGCTGCGGCGCGCGCCCCACACGGTTCACGACCTGGCGGACGATGCGTGGAACCGCCCCTATTCCCGCCAGGAAGGTTGTTTCCCCAAGGGAACCTCTGCTCACGACAAGTATTGGGCTCCCTCCGGCCGCATCGATAACGTCTACGGTGACCGGAACCTGATGTGTTCCTGCCCGCCCATGGAAGAATACTCCAAGGTGTCCGCGCGGTAGGCCACTCCAGCGGCGCTGACTGTTCAGTATCAGTTCGGCAGCGCGACCCTGCCCGCTATACAGACCCTGCTAGTGAAGACCACCACTGCGCTGCAAGTGATCACCGTCGCGGTCTCAGGAGCGCCATTCATTGCGGCTTGGCTGTTAGTCTCGGCGTCACAAGGGCTCAGCCCTCGCGCGCTGAAGGTTTCGACGAACCCCACCAGTCTACCCGCCGGCATCTATGCGGTAACCACCACTTTTACGGTTGTCTCCGGCGGGCAGACCCTTACGCAGACTACTGCGGTGACGTTGCAGGTGACCAGCGCTCCCGCGTCGATCTCCACGACGCCGACATCGCTGAACTCTAACTACGTCACGGGAGGTCCGATTCCGGGCGCATCGCTTTCCTCGGCCTTCATTCTCTCGAGCAACGGAAGCGCCGTGTCAGCGAAGGTGGCTGTGACAGGAACTCCGTGGCTGACGGTTACGCCCACGGGCGGGATCTCTCTCGTGGGTTTGTTCGATACCGTGGCTGTCACCGTGAATCCGACCGGCCAGGCGCCGAAAAGACCAGAACATTACCTTCCCATTTGACGGTCGTTGTGAACTGGTCGCCTTCGCGGTCGCTGGACTTCATCGGCGTTCCGTCCGTGGTGTAGGTCTGGGTGTAGGGTTTCGGC
>JBDUAL010000026.1:0-9753 GCA_040004685.1 Anaerolineaceae bacterium
GGGTGCTTCGAGCGGATCAGCTTCGCGACGAGCTCAGTCTGGGCGAGCGCGAGGCGGCTGCCGCGGGTGCCCAGGCGGAGAAGGGTCACGGCGCGGCCGCTTCGCGGAACGCTTCGTGCGCTGCGCGCACAGTCTCGTCGATCGTCGCCTCGGTATGAGCCGAAGAGACGAACATCGTTTCGAACTGCGACGGAGGGAGCAAGATGCCTCGCCGGAGCATTGCCCCATGGAAACGCGCGAAAATCCCAGTATTGGACTCGCGCGCTTCGGCGTAGTCCGTTGGCGGCGTCGCTCGAAAGAAGACGGTGAGCATCGACCCGACGCGCGTAACGCTCGCCGCTACGTCGGCGCGTTTTATCGCGGCGTGGAAGCCGTTTTGCAGGTGCCCGGCAAGTTGCTGGGCACGCTGGTGAGCGCGGCCGTCCGCGAGCGCATCGAGCATTGCCACGCCTGCCGCCATCACGAGTGGGTTTCCGCTCAACGTGCCTGCCTGGTAGACCGGTCCGTCGGGGGCAATCAGCGACATCAGTTTCGCCGATCCACCGAACGCTCCAACCGGCAACCCGCCGCCGATGATCTTCCCCAGGCAGACGATGTCCGCGGCGGGAAGCAGCCCCGAGAGCCCGTAGCGGAGCCGAAATCCGGTGATCACTTCGTCGGCGATGAGGAGCGCCCCGTGCTTGCGCGGAAGCTCCTGAAGGGCGGCGAGGAAGGCCGCGGTGGGCTCAACGAGGCCCATGTTTCCGGCGATAGACTCGACGATAACCGCTGCCGTGTCACTCTGGTGTTCCGCGAACCACGCTTCGAGCGCGGGAACGTTGTTGTAGGGAAGCACGGCCGTCAAAGAGGCGATCGGTTCGGGTACACCCGCCGAATCGCTAAGACCCAGCGTGGCGAGGCCGCTGCCGGCTTTGACGAGTAGTCCATCGCTGTGACCGTGGTAGCAACCATCAAATTTCACGACCACGTCGCGACTGGAAGCAGCACGAGCGAGGCGGATAGCCGTCATCGTGGCTTCGGTGCCCGAATTGACGAAGCGCACACGCTCGAGTGCGGTGGCTTCGGTGACCCGGCGGCCCAGCTCAACCTCGCCGGGCGTGAGCGAGCCGAAAGCTGTGCCATCGCCTGCGGCGCGGCGCACGGCATCCACAACTGCAGCGGGCGCATGGCCGAGAATCAGCGGGCCGAAGGCGGCGATATAGTCGACGTAGCGCCTTCCTTCGACGTCGAACACCAGCGGCCCTTCGCCGCGGACGATAGGCACGGCCCCACCGCCGACTGAACGGAATGAGCGCACCGGACTGTTGACTCCGCCCGGAAAGAGCATTCGTGCAGCGTCGCGGAGTGAGGCGTTACTCATGGCTCAAGCCTACCCGATTGCTGCCTGCGAACCGGCGACCGAGGTACAGTTCGCGGAGTTCGTTGCCCGGCGACTCGAAAGCGGCCCAAGGGATTGCCGGATCGACGGGTACCGACGGCGGGGGCGCGGATTCCCACGAGGCCGCGTCCCTGCAGAGGGAAACCATTACACTGCACGGTTCGGGACAAGGGATCTGGTGGCGGTCGACCGCGGCGCCGTACCAGGCCGGTTGCTTGACGCAGCGCCCGCAGAGCACGTTAGCCACTACGGCACGCGACTCGGAGGGCAGCTTCACCGCCCTAGCGTAACGGCCAGTCTGCCGTTCCAGGACAGTCTGAAGGGGAACCACGTCCAACGTTCCCTCCCGGTGCTGCTGGAGGTGGAGCATCGCCAAGGGATAGATGATGTCGAGGGCTGCCGAGAGTGGTAAGGCGGCGCTGCAACGGACTCGCCAGTCGGGGCGCAGGTCGTTGGCGCCGGGGAGCGGGCGGTAGCGGCCTGCTGCGTCGTGACGCACCCAGTTTCGTAGCGCCGCTTCGTTTGATTCGACCTCGATTTCATTCGCGCCGCCCGTTGGGCCGTGAATCACCGCCGTTTCGCCATCAAATTCGACGGACAGTTGTCCCAGGTTGAAGTTGCGAAGTGTCACCATGCGGCTGCTTCTTGCGCCAGTTCCAAAATGACATTGGCGATGGCCGGGTGAGTGCCCACCGCCATGGCGTAGTGCAAACTGCGGTCGCCGGGGAGTCCTCTTAGCTCCGCGGGGATGGTCTGGGCGGCGTGCCAGCCATCGGCGATGAAAACGGGCACGACTACCACGTTCGACGCGGAGGTGAGCGCGAAGAGGTCGTTCATCCCCGGATCCTGGTCCATGAATATCGTCAGCACTTCCGCGAACCTGCCGAGGCGGCGGACATTCTCGGTTTGCTGGTAGATGTTGGCCTGCGAGTGGCGATTGCGCTCTGTACCGTGTCCAAGCACGGCGAGGGCATCGCCCGGTTCGGCGCCAGCTTCGACGGCACGCTGAATGATGACTTTTGCGAGATCCGGGTGGCTGCCCACGGGTGGAGTGTAGCGGACGCGCTTGCCGCCTAGGCAGGTGACTCGACCGCTGAGGCCCATCTCTCTCGGGATTACTTCGTTCGTGAAGTAGCCGGCGGACATGAAGACCGGAACGGCCGTCACCTCAGCGGAAACACAGCCGTCTAGAGCGCGAGAGAGCGACGGTTCCTCCTTCCAAAACGCGGTCAGCACTTCATCGAAGAGTCCACGCTGGCGGATGGCCCTAGCGTGGGCGTAGACCGGTGCACTCGACTCGGCGTTGAGGTGGGATCCGTGGCCGACGAGCAACAGCGCCCCGCTCATACGTCGTCCTTTGGAGCTGGCCCGCGCCGCAGACGAGCATCGCGTTCCCGGCGCGCGGCGTAAACGCTATTCCCCCAGCCCGGACCGATGGCCGCCGCAATCTGCTGGCGGATGCGCGAGGCGAGACCCGGCGAGGCGCCGCCCGTGGAGACGGCCACGGCGAGGTCCCCATCTCGCAGGGTTGCTGGCGTGAAGAACGTGCTCTCAGCCTGCCGGTCTGCGACAACGACCGGGATGCGGGCCGCGCGAGCCAACCGGCCCACCTCGAGGTTGACGGCTCGAGAGTCCGTGCACGCGAAGACCAACGAGTAAAGCGCCGTCTCGGGCAGGTCCGTGGCGACGAACTCCCGCTCGGTCAGGGTCGCCCATGGCAGCGAGCGAATCGAATCCGCGATCAGCGGGCTGATGACTACGATCCTGAACTCAGCCTCGGCGAGCGACTTCGCTTTGCGCGCGGCCACTTTGCCACCGCCGACAATGAGCGCCGGGCCCGCCTCCGCACGCAGGTCGATCATCATTCCCATGCGAGCACCGTCTGGGTGGCTTCGATGAGTGAATCGAGGCGCGGTTCGCTCGCTTGGATGTCCAGCCGTCCGAACGTAGCCCGCACTGCGTCGCTGGTCTGCGGGCCGATAGAGACAAGCTTTGTGGTCGCCTGGACCGGCGCACCGGCGAGCGCCTGAGCAAGGTTGCGGGCGGTTGAGGCACTGGTGAAGGTGATCGCGTCGGCGGCCAGGGCCTGGCGGCGTCGTTCGTCGTCCAGTGGCTCGAAATGTGTCTCATAGGCAGCAACCTGCTCGACGTGTGCACCCCGCTTGCGGAGCGATTGCGCGAGGCGGTCGTCCGTGAGGTTGGCAACTGGGAGCAGGATGCGCGCGCCTGAGACCCGCGGGAGAGCTACGCCGAGTGCCTCGGAAGTCGTCTGGGCAGGCTGAAAGTCCGGTGTGACCCCGTACTGGTGGAGACGCGTGGCGGTTGCTTCGCCTATCGCAGCAACCTGAGTTGCGCCGAGGGCGCGAGTATCCCGCCCGAGGCGCGTGAGGGCCGCGAAGAAGGCATCCACGCCGTTCTGGCTGGTGAAGACGACCCAATCCCAGCGCGCCGCGAAGCGCTCATCATGGCTGACGTTGCCCGGCAACAGCTGCACCCGGAGGACGGGCGCCTCGATGACATCCGCGCCAAGGGCTTCGAATCGCGCGACGAGCCCGCTTGCCTGCACCCGGGCCCGCGTGATGACGACGCGCTTACCCGCGAGCGGCCCCGGTTTGAACCAGGCCAGTTCATCTGCGAGCGCGGCGACGGCGCCAACGACGGTCACCACCGGCGATTCCAGACGTCCTGCGCTGGCCAGAGCAGCAATCGTGCCCACGGTGCCGCGGAGAACTCGCTGGTCTGCGCGCGTGCCCCAGCGGATGCAGGCGACCGGGGTTTCGGCGGGCCTCCCCGCGCCCATGAGGCGCTCCATGTTGTCGGCGAACGAAGAGACGCCCATGAGGATGATGAGCGTGTCCGCCCGCGCTGCCGCTTCCCAATCCACGGTGTCGCCGTCCGGTCCGGTATCGTTACCGGTGATCACGAGAAAGTTGGAGGCGAGGCCCCGGTGTGTAACGGGGATCCCGGCGTAGGCGGGCGCGGCGAGTGCTGACGAGATGCCGGGAACAATCGTGAAGGCAAGGCCAACGGCGCGGCAGGCCAGGGCCTCCTCACTTCCGCGCCCGAAGACGAAGGGATCGCCGCCCTTGAGCCGCACCACGCTCTTGCCAGCGTTGGCATGGTCGATCAGCGTCAAATTGATCTCGTCCTGGCTCATCTGGTGACGTCCGGAGCGCTTGCCAACGTAGACGAGTTCAGCGTCGGGCCGGACGTCGCGCAAGAGGGAGGGGGCGGCAAGCGCGTCGTAGAGCACAACATCCGCCATGGCCAGGGCGCGGGCGCCGGCCACGGTCAGCAGCCCGGGGTCGCCAGGGCCTGCACCAACGATCCAGACGTGTCCTTCAGGCGGCATTGCGTACCTATTGTGGCACGGGCGCGGCAGGATCGATGCGCGCTCCGTATACTTCGCTGAATGGAAGCAACAGTGCCCGCCGGCATCGATTACGAAGGCGTTTCGAAGTACTTCACCGAGCATGTGCCCGGCGGTGCGTCGCGGCTCACGATCTCGCTAATCAGCGGAGGCCGATCGAACCTCACCTATAAGGTCACCTCGGGCGAAGCCTCGTGGGTGCTGCGCCGGCCGCCGCTCGGCCACGTGCTCCCGACAGCCCACGATATGGCGCGCGAATACCGCGTCCTCTCTGCCCTTTCCGACACGGACGTGCCGGCCCCCCGGACGATTGCGCTGTGCGAAGACTCGACTGTGAACGGGGCACCGTTCTACGTGATGGAGTACCGCGAAGGCGTGATCATCGCCGAGTCCATCCCGGAGGGCTACGCCACAACCCCAGAGGAACGCGCCGCAATGTGCCGGGGCCTGGTCGAAACGCTGGTGAAACTGCACGCCGTTGACTACAACGCGGTCGGACTGAGTGATTTTGGCCGGCCCGATGGCTACCTCGAACGCCAGGTTCGGCGCTGGAGTGAACAGTGGGGCCGCTCGGAGACTCGCCCGATTCCGGAGATCCAGGAAGTCATACGGCGGCTCAAGAACTCAA
The DNA here is from genome assembly GCA_040004685.1 of Anaerolineaceae bacterium. Lineage (GTDB taxonomy): Bacteria > Chloroflexota > Dehalococcoidia > Tepidiformales > Tepidiformaceae > PNKC01. The sequence continues at coordinate 5,377 of JBDUAL010000026.1, forward strand.
TCCCCGTGTCGCCGGCGCCGAGCATCGTGCATGGCGACTACCGTCTCGGGAACATGATGCTTGCGGAAGACGACCCTGGCCGCGTGGTCGCTGTGCTTGACTGGGAGATGTGTACGCTTGGTGATCCGCTTTCGGACCTGGGCTATACGCTTGGGTACTGGGGCGAACCGGGCGATGATCCGGAGTACAATCTCGCGCGCCCCACGTCCTCAGTGACGATCGCACCAGGTTTCTTCACGCGTGCCGAGCTCGTGCAGTACTACGGCAAGATTAGTGGCCGCGACGTGAGCAATATCGAGTTCTACCAGGTGCTCGCGTTCTACAAACTGGCGGTGATCACCGAGGGTATCCACGCTCGATTCCTCGCCGGCGAAACGGTGGGCGAGGGGTTCGAAGGTTACGGCGAACGCACCGAAAACCTCGTCCGGTTCGCGCTGCAGACCGCGGATGCGGCGGCCGATCCAAGGCTGCGGGGCGTCACGTAGGTGAGCGTGGTATCAGCAACTCTCTCGAACCGTTAGGAGTACCTCATGCAGATCGGCGTAGTCTTCCCTCAATCCGAAATTGGTGACGATCCGTCCGTCATCCGAGATTTCGCGCAGGCCGCTGAAGGGCTGGGCTACTCTCACCTGCTCGTGTACGACCACGTGCTCGGCGCGCAGCCGGACCGCGAACCGCGGCTCACCGGGCCGTACACGCACGAAACCTCGTTCCACGAACCGTTCGTCCTGTTTGGGTTCCTTGCGGGCCAGACCAAGACGCTCGGGCTGGTGACCGGGATCATCATCCTTCCGCAGCGCCAAACGGCGCTGGTCGCCAAGCAGGCGGCCGAGGTCGATATTCTGTCTGGCGGGCGGCTGCGTCTCGGCATCGGCACCGGCTGGAATTACGTGGAGTACGACGCCCTGGGCGAAGACTTCCACAATCGCGGCAAGCGCCAGGAAGAGCAGGTGGAGGTTCTCCGCAAGCTCTGGGGCGAGCCGCTCGTGGATTACACGGGCAAGTGGCACCGCATCGATCGGGCGAGCATCAAACCGCTGCCTGGCCGCCAGATCCCGATCTGGTTCGGTGGCTCGGACGAACGGGTGATGAAGCGCGCCGCCCGCATCGGCGACGGCATGATCCCCCAGTTCGCGCCAAACGACGCTGGCAAGGCCGCCCTCGCTCGGCTGGATGAATACCTCGCCGAGAACGGCCGCGACCGTTCGTCCTTCGGCATCGAAGCGCAGGTCAGTCTTTCCGCGGGCGAAGACAAGTGGGCGGCTCACGCCCAATCCTGGCGAGACCTGGGTGCAGACTACATCTGCGTACGCACGATGAACGCCGGGCTGGCAAACCCGCAGGACCACATTGAGGCGATCAAGCGCTACAAGGCCGAAGTGGGCTGACCCAACCTACGTTCGAGGTGTTGGGTCACCGCGCCTGACGGGCTTGTGGCCCCAGAGGCTGCCGGTTTCGTACCGGGCCACCTGCCAGGTGCAGTCATCCACTTCGCGCGCGCCCCAACCGTACTCCACGCCGAAGCCGGACGGGTTCGCCATGTAGAACGAGACCATTTCATCGTTGCTATGGCGGCCCATGGTCACCAGCAGGGGCGTCACGCCCTCCTGCACCGCGTCGTAGGTGCGGCCAACGTCGTTGATGGAGTCGCGCTGGAGCATGAAGTGATTGATGCGCTTGCGCGGGTTGGCGAGCTGTACGAAGGCGATGCTGTGATGGCGCGGGTTGCAGTGCAGAAACCCGAGGGCGCCGATCGCGCCGCCCACGTAGTCGCTCACCTTCATGCCCAACATTGAGGTGTAGAACGTCATCGCCCGCTCCATATCGGCGGCGGCCAGCACCAGGTGCCCGAGCCCTTGATCGCCGGCGACGAATCCAGACTCACTCGCGCCGGCGAATTCGTCCGCCAGTTCAGGGTCGTGGAAGACCTCGACCGCGTGGCCGTCCGGGTCATTGAACGCGATCAGCCCGGCCACGTGACGCTTCTCGGCGGTCTCGCGGGAGCCGCGCGCAACGGTCACGCCCGCCGTTTCAAGCCGTGCGGCGATGGCATCCATCTCGGTCTCGCTCCCGGTCTGCCAGCCAACGTAAGCGATGTCGTCGCGTTCGTCTTCGTGCAGCTCGAAGCGATGGTGATGGTCGTCCATGGCAAGGAGGAGGTCGCCATCCGTGCGGGCTTCGATGGCACGCAAGCCGAGCAGCGATTCGGCGTAACCGCGCCACGCTCCGACATCCTTCACACCCAGGCCCAGGTACCCCAGTTGACTGACAGCTGCCATCGAAATCACTCTTCGCCGAAGATGCGATAACTGTACACCGCAGAGTGGCCGAGGTGTTGCCTCGCATGACGGAGATCGCCCGGCGGGGCCGTCCTGTAGACTCCGAGTCTGCATACGAGTGACCGGAGGAACAGCGATGACCGTCCATACGTTTCCTGATGGATTCCAATGGGGCACGGCTACGGCCGCCTATCAGATAGAGGGCGCCTTCGACGAAGACGACCGTGGCCTTTCGATCTGGGACACGTTTACCCATCAGCCGGGGAAGATCTACGGCGGCCAGAATGGCGACGTCGCCTGCGATCACTACCACCGGATGGAGCAGGATGTCGCGCTGATGGCGGAGCTTGGTCACCAGGTCTACCGGTTCTCGATCTCCTGGTCACGGGTCATCCCCTTCGGCACGGGTGCGGTCAATGAAAAGGGCTTGCAGTTCTACGACCGGCTCGTGGATACGTTGCTGAAGCACAACATCGAACCGGCGGTCACGCTCTACCACTGGGACCTTCCGCAGGCGCTGCAAGACCTCGGCGGTTGGGCGAACCGGGGCGTCACGGATGCCTTCGCGGAGTACGCAACGCTCATGTTCGAACGGCTGGGAGACCGTGTCTCGCGCTGGATCACGCTGAATGAACCACTCATTTTCACGATGATGGGCCACCGCACTGGCGTCATGGCGCCGGGCATCCGTGACCTCGCCATCACGGCGCGCACCGTGCACCATGCGCTCCTGGCGCACGGAAAGGCGGTGCGAAGGTTCCGTGCCAGCGGCGTGAAGGGTGAGATCGGCATCACTAACGCCAACACCAACTACGAACCGGCCGACGACAGCGCCGCAACACTGAAGGCAACCGAGCTGGCGCGCGACTTCGATTCGCGGCTGTTTCACGGTCCGGTTTTCGGCAAGGGCTACCCCGAATCCGTGGTTCGCTACTACGAATCGAAGGGCGCGCCGTTCCCAATTGAGCCGGGCGACATGGAGATCATTGCATCGCCAACGGACTTCCTGGGGGTGAATCTCTACTCGCGGCAGCGAATTGAACCAGACCCGGTTCGTGGCCTCGGCTTCCGCGCGGCGCCGCCCACCCTGCCGCTTCTGCCGATGGGGTATGAGGCCGCACCGCACTCGCTCGGGGATTTCCTGCGCTGGGTTTCGAAAGAGTACAACCGCCCCAAAATCTACATCACCGAGAACGGCGTGAACGACAACGCGGAGCCAGAGAACGGGATAATTGATGACCACGTGCGCATGGATCTGCTGCGCGGTTTCCTCGCCGGGGTTCACGGGGCGATCCAGGATGGCGTGGACGTGCGGGCGTACTACCTCTGGTCGTTCTGCGACAACTTTGAGTGGGCGTATGGCTACAGCAAACGCTTCGGCATTGTTCACACTGATTTCGAGACGCTGGAGCGCACGCCAAAGAAGAGCGCTCAGATGTACTCGGAGATCATCCGCAGCAACACCGTCGAGGACTGAGCCTGGCCCAAGGCGCCTCCTTCCAGTGAGCTGGCGATCGGCATGGCGCAGACATTCAGGACTCAGCATCCTGCGCGGGTCACCGTATCGAGCTGGAAACTCCGCGTCGCCTCATCGAAGAGCAGCGAAGCATCGCCGCGATGGGTGGCGACCACCCAGCCGCCGCGGCCTGTGTAGTAAAGGTGTACCGACAACGGCCACGGCTCGCCCTCCGGGCCAATCGCCCCGCAGGCCGCGAAGGTCGTGCCGGACGGCAAGCGCACGTCGCGCGAGAGTGCCAGTACCTCGTTCGCGGTCATCGTTGGCAGGTCCTGCACCGCGGGCGCAGCGGTTGGTGGCGGGATCGGTGCGGGGCCGGCCGGCCGGGTTGCGAGCGGGCCGGAGGCGGCCGGTTCGTTCGTTGCAAGCGCCGTTCCGGTTGCCGTCGCTGACGGTACCGGCGGGGGCGCGGTAGCCGAATTGGTCGCGGTTGCCTGGGCAGACTCCGCAGCACTCCCGGCAGGCAGCGCGGAGGTCTCTTCGGCGCGGCTGGTGACGGCCACGCCGTCCGAGCCGCTGCCCGCCAAAGCCAGCCACGTACCGCCAGCCACCGCGACGAGCGCGCAACCGCCGAGCAAGAGC
>JBDUAL010000400.1:0-2893 GCA_040004685.1 Anaerolineaceae bacterium
CATCTTCATCGCGAATGCGAACGACTCAAGGAAGTGGGTGAACAAGTCGGGGGGCATGCCGCCGATCTCACGGCCAAAGAGCTTCAGATCCAACGCGGCGTAGGGCCGACCGCTCAAATCCACGGCGGCGAACGCCAACGCCTCGTCCAACGGCATGTACGCTGATCCGGATCGTACCAGCCCGGCCTTGTTGCCCAGCGCCTGCGCGTAGGCATCGCCCAACGCGATCCCACAATCCTCCACCGTGTGGTGCTGGTCGATGTGCAAATCCCCAGTTCCACGAACTTCAAGGTCGAAAACGCCATGCTTGGCGATGTGACCGAGCATGTGGTCAAAGAAGCCGATGCCAGTCTCGATAACGAACTTCCCGGACCCGTCGAGGTTGAGGGTGATTTCGATGCTCGTTTCGGCGGTCTTCCGCGAAACCCTGGCAATCCTCGGGTTCATAAGTCCTCCCTGGTGGCGAGTTCTACGGCCCGCAGAGCCGTTAGCAGTCGATCGGTGTCTTCGGGCCGCCCTGCGCTAATTCGAACAAAGTTCGCGAGATCCGCCCGATTGTAGTAGCGAATGAGCACGCCGCGCGCCCGCAGTTCCGCCTGGACCCTCGCTGCCGAGTGCGCTCGATCCACCGAGAAGAGGACGAAATTCGATTCCGAGGGCAACGGCGTCAGCCAGCCGAGTTTCGCAACCTCGCTCGCCATGCGTTCCCGTTCAGCGACGATGCAACTCACCGTCTCGAGTATTTCGCCCCGGTGCAGGAGCGCCGCCTGCGCTGCAAGATCACCGGCTACGTTCACGTTGTACGGCTGTTTGATGGTCATCATCGCCGCCGCTATTCCCGGCTCGCTGACCGCATAACCGATTCGCAAGCCCGCCAGTCCCGCCCACTTGCTAAAGGTACGCAGGACGACCAGATTCGGGAAGCGCGCGATCTCGGGAATGACGGAAGTGCCGCCGAATTCTACGTATGCCTCATCCACAACTACCAGGGCGTCCATCTTGCAGAGCGCCCGGACATCGTTCAGCGTCAGGCAGTTCCCCGTGGGGTTATTTGGCGACGTCAGAAATATCAGCCGGGCACCGCGCTCAACTGTGCGCCCGATAGCTTCAAGGTCCACCTCGAACCCAGGGCCACGCGGCACCTCCACAAAACGCGTCCCGTTTATCTTCGAAAGGAATCTGTACATACCGAACGTCGGCGCAGCGGTTACCGCCACGGTTGGCCGGACCAAGCGCAGGAGGATATCGATCAGGTCATCGGCCCCGGAGCCCGCCACAATCTGCGCAGGGTCCACTCCCACATACTCAGCGATGGCGCTACGCAGTGCCACCTGACCGGGATCCGGGTAGATGTGCAGGTCAGCCGAACGCGCTGCTTCCCTTACTGCCGGATGCGCACCATAGAGGTTCTCGTTCGCGTCCAGCTTCACCAGTTGCGCAACGGGCAAGCCGATCTCCGCCGCAAGCACGTCGAGCGGCTGCACGGGCGTGTAGGCTTCGAGTAGCTCGAAGTCCGACCGAAAGTAGCGGCGGGCGTCCATCGTTATCGGCCCTGGATTCGCCGCTCGACGGCGTTCGCATGGCCCGTTAAACCCTCGGCGCGCGCGATGATGCTAGCCGCACGTGCCAACTCCTCGGTGAGTTCCGCCGGGATGTTCACCACACTTGTGATCTTCAGAAAGTCGTTCACGCTCAACGGAGAACTCCAGCGCGCACTTCCCCCAGTCGGCATGGTGTGACTCGGGCCGGCCGTGTAGTCGCCAATCGCCTCTGGCGAGGACTCGCCAAGAAAGAGCCCGCCGGCATTGCGCACCTTGCCTGCATACGCGATCGGATTCTCGACCATCAGACACAAGTGCTCCGGTGCATATTCGTTCGCGAGTTCAATCGCATGGTCGATATCGTTCACAAGGATGCAGCCGCCGCGATTGTCCAAAGCGGCCCGCGCGATTTTTGCTCGCTCCATATCCTTCAGTTGCCTGTCGATCGCCTTCGAAACCTCCTCCGCCAGGTAATGCGATGGCGTCAGCAGGATCGGGCTGGCGAGCGGGTCATGCTCAGCCTGGGCGAGAAGATCGGACGCCACCATCTCTGGGTCTGCACTTTCGTCCGCGATCACCACCGTCTCCGTAGGCCCGTAGATCGAATCGATCCCTACATCGCCGAACACCTGCTTCTTCGCGATGGTCACGAAGAGCCCACCGGGCCCGCAAATTTTGTCCACTTTCGGGATCGTCTCAGTGCCGTACGCAAAGGCCGCGATCCCCTGCGCCCCACCCGCCTTGAATACGCCGTCCACCCCGGCGATGTCCGCGGCAACGAGCTTCGATGCGGGTACCGTTCCGTCGGGCAACACCGGACTCGTTATGTACACTTCATCACAGCCCGCCACGCGCGCGGGGACTGCACACATGAGCACGGTGCTCGGCAAGGGCGCCACCGTCCCAGGGACATAGACACCGATCCGCTGGATCGGCCTCGTCATCTGGCCCAATCCGTTCTGGTTGAAATCGAACGACGCACCTCGCAGCTGCTGTTCGTGATACCGCCGAACCCGCTCTGCCGCAAACTTCAGCGCTTCGACGAGTTCCGGGCTTACCTCCTCGTACGCGGCCCGGGTCTCCTCCGGCGTGACGCGCAGCGAGTCGGAGTGCCCACCATCCAGCCGCGAGTTGTAGAACTGCACGCCGTTGTCGCCGTCTTCACGGACATCACGAATGATGCGCCGTACCACTTCATCCGGGGAGAGCTCCTGCCCAAACGTCCGGAAAGTGGTCTCCCGGATAGCCATCGGCAGTTCTTCGGTCTCTAGGGGCCTTCTTTCGAGGAGCGACTTCCTGCCCTCTTCGGCGTTGCGGATTATCCGCATCCCAGGTACCTCCCTACAGCCGCG
>JBDUAL010000401.1:0-2893 GCA_040004685.1 Anaerolineaceae bacterium
CGTAAAGCTGCGTGAGCTCCGAGCCGGAATCGAGTTGCCGCATTCCTTCTCTAACCGGCTTAACGTCAGATCCATCAGCCTGGCCGTAACGGGTCGCAACCTAATCACCTGGACAAAGGTTCCGAACATCGACCCGGAGTTTTCGTACACAACGGGCAACTATCAGGGAATCGAATTCGCGGCGCTTCCGAATGCGCGTAGCTGGGGTCTCAGCTTCCGCATTACACCGTAACCCAAGGGGAACATGACCATGAAAAATTCAAGATTCCTGCGGGTCGGTGCCGGTTTCGCGTTCGCCGCGAGTATCGCCGCATGTAACTCGGATAAGCTCACCAACCTGAACGCAAATCCAAACAGCCCGGAAGACGTGCCGGCCGGTCCGCTCTTTACCAATGCATCGCGCGTTGCTTCATCACGGTGGCTCGGAACAGGATATAGCCTGAGAGGCACTGAGTGGCTGGTTCAGCACCTCTCCGAAGTCCAATACAACGACGAGGATCGCTACATCCGGCTGCACGCGGGTGACACCGAAGGAACGTTCAACGGCGCGTATGCCGGAGAGCTGAAGGATTTCACCCAGATCGTCAACAAGGGCATCGCTACTTCCCAAGCCGGCATCTACGGTCCCGCTTCGGTATTGCGCACGTGGGAATTCTCGTATCTCACGAACACGTGGGGCGACATCCCTTACTTCACCGCTCTGGTCGGTGACTCGATCGGCGGAAGCCTGTCACCGAAATACGATGCGCAGAAGGACATATACGCCGATATGTTTGCTCAGCTCGACAAGGCAACGAAGGCGATGGCGGCGACTGGCGTTACGAACTCGCTGGCGTCGGCAGATCCGATCTTTGCCGGCAACCTGCTTCGCTGGCAGCGGTTCGCGAATTCGCTGCGCGCTCGTCTCGCATTGCTCCTCGTCAACGTGGATCCGACGACGGCCAACGCCCAGCTGGCGGCGGCTTTTTCGGCGCCCGGTGGAGTATTCCAGTCCAACGCGGATAATGCGATTTTCAAGTTTCCGGGTGACGGAGTGTATGACAATCCGTGGTCGGTCAGCTTCAAAACACGTGACGACCATCGAGTGTCGAATACGCTTGTGACGATCCTTCAGGCAAACTCGGATCCCCGCCTGCCGATATTCGCGCAGCCAGTTCCGTCGAATCCGTCGATATATGCGGGAAGCCCGAACGGAATTTCTCCCGCTCGTGCGGCCGCGGCCAACTACGTCTCGAACGCATCGCGGCCGGGCGCGATCTTTTACCCGGGGAAGACGGCCTACGGAACATTCGGGGGCGCTGGCTCGAGCACGCCTTCCTATCTGATGACCTACGCCGAAGTTGCGTTCATTCAGGCAGAAGCGGCAGAACGCGGGATTGGTGGCCTGACCGCAGGGCAGGCTGCAGGGTTCTACAACGCGGCGATCGCAGCTTCGCTCGCTCAGTGGGGCGTCAGCTCCGCGAATTCTGCTGCGTTCCTCGCGCGGCCGGGAGTCGTCTACGCTGGCGGCACCGCCGGGCTGGTCCAGATTGGACAGCAGAAGTGGGTAGCGCTGTTCACTGATGGCGGAACGGCGTGGGCGGAATGGCGGCGAACGTGCCAGCCCGCCAGCATCAAGCCGGGAGTTGACGCCTCAGTCCCCAATGTTCCGCGTCGCTTCGAATACCCGGTACTCGAGTACACGGTGAACCAGGCCAACGTGACAGCGGCCGCGACAGTCCTGGGCGGCGATACGTACGCTGGCCGGATGTACATCGACAAGAGTCCAACCGCGGCCCCGACATATGTGGCCGGATGCGGCAGCAGATAGACAAGTGATTGAGAAAAAGCCCCCGGAATTTTCGGGGGCTTTTTTTATTCTCTTATATAGTGAAGCTCACCGATTTTTGGTCCAGACCAGAATGCTCCCACATGCACGTGTCGTCCTGTCCATGTACTGAGCAGGAGTTCCCGCCATCGACGTATAGAACTCAAGTCCAGCTATGTCACTGGCTGAAACAACGTCGTCAACTTCCGAGTTCGCAACGCGCTGTCCGTCAATGAAGAGCATCGGCTGGCAGCCGCGAATTCTTACGGTTGAGCCTGTATATGATGAGGCCGTCAGCGTGATTCCCGGAACGTTCCGGAACATGTCTGTGGGGTATGCCGCGCCGCGTTTTCGGATGTCTTCAGCAGTGTAGAACTTGGCGAAGCTTCCACGCGTCGACTTGTGGTCGTAAAACTCTCGCAACGCATTCTGTTCCTCGGACCTTATCAGCATCGAGTCAAGTTCCGCCGGCACCGGCTTCAGCATCACATTAAGCGACGTTCGTTTGTCCTTCGTCACGTTGACCTCGACGTCGCGTGCCTCGTAGCCGAGCCTTCGGAAACGCACAAGAATTTGCCCCTCCGGAACGCCGGCAATCGCAAAGTGGCCATCCTTCGCTGTGATGACCTTGCGCCCAGCGCCTGCGGGCTTGACGATCAATACCTCCACCTCCGGGAGCGGTGTGCTGGAAACGTCCGTGACAATTCCAGCCAGCTCGTGGTCCACGCCTGTCGAGTCAGCGGCTGCCGCTGAATGAGGAGTGGCGGCGACTATCGCTAAAACCGGAAGACATTTGACAACGCGTGTCAGATTCATTTTGTAGCCTCGGGTGACCACTGATTGATGATTGCGGGAAGGATTAGCGATTGTCAAGACGTTCGCCTGCGCACTTGCCATACTCTGGCGGGCAGGTCAACGTATGCAGGATGACCGATGCAACGCTTCCAGCCATCCTCGTCGTCGACGACAACGAGGACAACGCGCACATAATCAGAGACTACCTGGAATCCAAGGGATATCCCATCTCAGTTGCCTACAACGGCGATGAGGCGATGGTGCTGTTCGAGACCGTCAAGCCTTCCCTCG
>JBDUAL010000027.1:0-9698 GCA_040004685.1 Anaerolineaceae bacterium
CCGTCGTGGCCCCACAGTCGCCCGCGGATGCATCCGTTAGACTGGCGCGAATGACCGCCCCGACCACCGCACTGAAGTACCCCATCGCCTACCGGATTCTGCCAAAGGGCGTGTTTTACGGCTGGTACGTGGCGGTGGCCTGCGCGCTTCTGATGTTCGTTGGCGTGGGTGTGGGCTACTACGGCCTGCCGATCTTCTTGAAGCCACTGAAGGAAGAGCACGGTTGGTCCACCACACAGGTGAGTTGGGCGCCGACGATCTACTTCGTGATCGCCGGGCTGACGGCGGCGATCATCGGACCGAGAGTGGACAAGCGCGGGCCGGTGATGTTCATGGTGGTTGGGACCATCGTCAACGGGGTCAGCGCGGCGTTCATCGGCCTCGTCGATCAGCTATGGCAGCTCTACTTCGTCTACTTCGTGTTCGCTGTCGCCTATGGGATGTCGAGCGCGATCGCGGTGAACGCGATCATGACGCGCTGGTTCATTCGCAGGCGGGCGCTTGCGATGAGCATCTCATCGACAGGCGTGTCGCTGGGCGGCGTAGTGCTCGCGCCGGTAGCGGCGCGGCTGATCACCGCCGGCGGTCTGGAACTGGCGACGCCGCTGCTGGGCGCGCTCGTAATTGTGATCGCGATGCCAGTCATTCTGCTGGTGATCTCGTGGGAGCCCAGCCACATGGGCCTGAGCCCTGACGGCGACCCCGCTGGGAGCATCGCGGTGGCTGCGCGGCGAACGACGCTCGCCAGTCAGAACCGCAGCTGGACGCGCAACGAGGCTTTGCGCACTCTCGGCTTCTGGGGGATTTTTATCGCTTTCCTGTTGGCCCTCGTCGCACAAACAGGCTACATCATCCATCAGGTCTCTTTCCTCGAAGAGCGGCTCGGATCGCGGAATGAGGCGGCCCTCACGCTCAGTGTGACGGCCCTCGGGAGCATCATTGCCAGGCTACTGGTGGGCGTTTTCGCGGATGGCGTGGAGAAGCGGCTGCTCACGGTCATCCTGTTTGTAGTTCAGGGCACAGCTATTTTACTGATCATCCACACCGAGAACATCGCCGCCACATGGGTGCTGACGCTGGTCTTCGGGCTCACCATCGGGAACATCTACATGATGCAGTCGCTGCTGGTGGGAGAACTTTTCGGGATGGTCTCGTTCGGGTCGATTTTTGGACTGGTCAGCCTGGCGGGACAGGTTGGCAGCGGGCTGGGACCAATCGGCGTTGGGTACCTGCACGACCAGACTGGCGGCTACGGTGTGCCGTTCACAGTAACGGCGCTCCTCACATATGCGGCGGCGGTGGCCATCGTGTTTGCGCGGCCGCCGAGGCAAGTCAGCGCGTTGAGCAATGCGGTAGGCGCATTGAATGACTCGGTAGCCGGCGCGAAGGTCGGCGTCGGTGAGTAGGGCAAGGGAACGCTCGAACCGGGGGGCGTGCTAACCCTCGAGCATCGCGCGCTCGGCGAGCCGACTCTCGGCGATGGCCGCTTCGAAGAAGCGCTGAACGGCATCGGCGCCGAGTGGGCCCTCGTTCAACTCGATCATCTTCGCGATGATCTGGGCTTCGCGTTCGGCGACGTCGATGGCTACGCCGAGCTGGCGCTTCACAAGCCCAATTTCGATGGCGCAGTGGGCGCGCTTGTTGATGAGCAGCAGCAGTTGCTCATCGAGGGCGTCGATCTCGAGCCGCCAGGCGTCTATTCGCGCAGCGGTCATGGCTTCGACGACATTCGATGTAGGTCTCGTTCGCCGGTTGGCAGGGCTTCAGCCGGGCGGGCTTTCATTCGGTAGAGAATACAGCAGCGAGGTTTCTGATTGGGCATGCCATTGATCAACGCCCGGGCGCCGAGTTGCCCGAATCCGCCGGAGCCTCAAGACTTCAACAAATCCCCTCAATTCTACCTGGAGACAGAAATGCCTTTTGGAAAATTTCGCGCAGTGCCGACGATCGGGCTCGCCGCGGCAGCCCTGGTCACGTTTGCCCTCTCGTTCGCGGCCTGCAGTGGGAGTTCGAAGACCGCCCCCGCGGACAAATGGGTGACCACCATCTGTGACGCCGCCGCCAGCTTCCAGAAGGTCTCGAACGCCCAGGGTGAGAACCTCGCGAAGGTCGACTTTAAGGACGGGCCCGCGGCGAAGAAGGCGTTCGAGGCAGCGCTCGATGAGACGGCAAAGGCAAGCAAGACCCTGCGAAGTGAGTTCGACAAGGCCGGCAAGCCGGACCTGAAGAGCGGCGCCGACGTGTTCAAGGCGTTCGAGGGCCAGTTCAAAGAGAATGACCAACGGGCAGCCGACCTAAAGAAGAAAGTGGCGGCGATCGATGCCAAGGGCGACGTTAGCGCGCAACTCGAGAAGCTCTTTTCCGAAGTTCCGGACATCGACTTCAGACCGAAGCTCGAGGCAGTCGCTCAGAAACAGAGCGACGCGCAAGCGGTGATCGATGGGATCGACGCCAACTCCGAGTGCGCCAGCGTGTACTTCTCGGCCGACAAGGGATCCAACAGCCCGCCTTCGGGTGGAGCAGTGACCACCTCGGCACCGCCGAAAACCGTGAACGAGAAGTGGGTTGCCGGGATCTGCACGTCCTTCGCCGGATGGGTGAAGGAGATCGACAACGCGAACACCAAGCTTCAGGCGAGCCTCGGCAAGTTCGATGCGAGCAAAGATAGCGCGAAGGACCTCAAGCAGAAACTTGTGGATTTCCTGAAGACCGGCCAGACCGAAACGAAGAATCTAAAGAAGGAGATCGACGCCCTGAAGACGCCTGATGTGAAAGACGGCGCCGCTATCCACGGGGTGTTCGCGAAGGCCGGCACGGATCTTGTGAAGATTTTCGACGGTGCGGTCGCTGACGCCGAGAAGATCAACGCCAGCACGTTCATCTCAGTCGCCAACGACATCGAGGGCTTCGAAACGAAAATCACGTCCTCCTTCGACGCCGTGAGTTCGGCGTTCGACCAGCTCGATAAGTTCAGCGCTCCGGAGCTAGAAAAGGTGTTCTCCAGCCGATCTGAGTGCGCTGACCTGAGGTGACCGGTCCCGAGCAGCACGCAGCCGCCCGGTGCTAAACTCCCACTGCTCGCGAGATCCGCGGCGAACGGCGAATGAGGGTGTGGCGTGACTGAAGCGACGACGAGTGATCCGGAGAGCGACCAGGCGATTCTGCGGCTGGCCAACGGGCTGCGCACAGCGACCATGGGCCCTCCGGCGGCGGTCGCCCAATCGCGTCGGATTGCGGTGGGGTACCGCGGGAAGGCGCGGCTGTTCTACTACCCGCCGAAGGACGGTGGGCGGTTTGGGACGCCGCTGGTGCTGTTTCCCTACCTGGGCATCAGCCGGCCGTACATTTTTGACCTTCGACCCGGGGAATCGTTCGCGGAGTTTCTGTACGAAGAGGGCATCCCGTTCTATCTCTGCGACTGGGGGGTGTTCGGCCCCGAAGACCGCGACATGGGCATGGACGATGTCATCGCCGACATGATCCCGGCATTCGTCAAGCAAGCGGTAGCGCACTCCGGAGCGGACGCGATCACGGCGTTCGGCTACTGCATGGGGGTGCCGATGCTCACAGCGGCCCTGGCCGCAGACCCCACGCTGCCGGTACGCAACGTGCTTACGATGGTTGGGCCGATCGACTTCAGTGTGGGCGAATTCACCCAAGTGATGGACAACGAAGGGTTCGATATAGATTCCATCGTGGAGACGTTCGACCTGATGCCGGCCGAGTTCATCCGTTCAGGCTTCAAGATGATGAACCCGACTGGCGACTCGCAACAGATGCGGACGTTGATGGAGAAGGCCGGGGACGAGCAGTGGCTGACGGGCTACCGGGCGATGAACCGCTGGTCGAACGAGTGGGTGCCACTGCCGAAGCACTTCTTCCGCCAGTGGGTGCGCCACTTCTACCAGGGGAACGAGCTGGTCAAGGGCGAGTTCCGTGTGTGTGGCGAGAAAGTGAGCCTGGGGGATATCACGGCGCCGCTGTTCTGCATTGCCGCCACCTACGATGACATTGTGCCGCCAGCGGCCGCGCGAGCGCTGGTGGAGAAGGTAGGAAGCAGCGACAAGCGGTTCCTTGAGTTGCAGGGCGGACACATTTCGCTGATCGCCGGGCGGCGGGCGCGCCAGACGGCCTGGCCGGCGGTCTCGGCGTGGCTCAAGGAGCACGACGGCTAGGCCGAAGCGCTAGCCCCAAACTTTGTCGAGCAGTTCGTCGCTGATGTCGAAGACGCTTTCGCCATCCGGGAGGGGTAGCGCCTCTTCGGTGAGCCACTTCGGCAGACGGTCGTCATCTCTGTCGAAGCCGGCGCGGCGGTTGAATTCGCGCTCAGCGTCGATGCCCGCACGCGCCATCGCCAGCACCGCGGCGTCGTCCCACTTCACGTCGAAGCGGTTGGTGACGAACTTCGCGAGGTCATCCGGGAGGGCGTTGGTGAACTGGCAAACGCCCGCCGAATCGATCGCCATCATGACGAGCTGTTCGTGGCGGCTCTGCTTGATCAGGGTGTCGGCTGTTGCGCCGCGGGCGGTGACCATGCCGGCCGTGTGGTCAGCTCCCTGGGGGCTTGTGCTGTAGGTGACGCCCATGCCCTTGAGAGTGCGCGGCTCCCAGGCTGGTAGGCCCTGGCCTTTGACCACCGGCACGCGGTCGATGCCGAAGGTGCGCGCCACGTGGGCGGTGCCGCCGCCAATGATCCGCCCAAGCGGCGTGCCAGCGCGCACCTCTTCGAGCAGCCCCTTGGCGCCCTCCCAATCGCCCCAGGGGATGACGCCGGCCTCCATCGCCAAACCGATCGCGTTACCGACTTCGATCGTATCGAGGCCGATGTCGTCGCAGAGTCGGTCCAGTTCGGCGACCTGGTCGGCCGGACCAATCTCGCAGTTCGAACCGAGCAGGGCGATCGATTCGAACTCAAGGGCGGTGGTAACGTGGTTGCCGTGTTCGTCGTTGAAGAGGATGGCGCATTTGATGATGCAGCCGGCCATGCAGGGCAGCATCTTGCCCCCGCGTTCGCTTCCAAGCCGTTCGATCTCCTGGCCGCTGATGGTGTCTGCGAGTGACCACGTGCCGTGGCGGTGGTTGCGCGTGGGCATCGACTGGATGTTTTCGCGGTTGACGAACTTCACGACGCCCGCCGTGCCGGTCTTGCTCAGGTTTGCGGTGCGCGGGTCTTCGAGCACCATCTTGCTGAACTTGGTGACCTCCTGGCGAAACTCGTCCTTGCGGTCGCCGGAGATGATGCGCGGAGCGGCGGAATCGTCGACCACGATCGCTTTGAGGCCCTTGGCGCCCATGACGGCGCCAGGTCCGCCGCGAGCGGCGTGGCGAGTTGGCCGGCCTTCCGGGTCTGTTATGGCGACTGAGGCACTGGCCATGCGGCGTTCGCCAGCGGCGCCGATAGTGGCAGCAGCGCGGGTCATGAGGGCTTCACCGACGAGTTCGCGGTGGAGGTCGTAGTTCGAGCGGCCCGCGAGATTGTCTGCGCGGGAGAGTCGGGCGCCATCGCCGTCGATATCGAGGCGATAGAAGCCGTCGTCGGGGGCGCCGTTGATGACGAGCGCCTTGATACCGAGACGGGCGAGCCGATGGCCGAGTTGGCCACCGACGTTCGCCTCCTTGGTACCACCGGTGAGCGGGCTCTTGAAGGAGAAGCTGGTGCGGCCGCTGGTGGTGACCGCGGTGCCGCCGAGCAGTCCCGGGCAGACGAAGAGCTTCGCATCGCGGCTGAGCGGGTGGACGCGGGCGTCGGTCTCTTCGAGAAGCATGGTGGCGCCGAGCGCGCGCCCGCCGAGCAGCGCATAGCGGGCGGGGGAGGTCTCTTCGGTGATGGACTTCGTGGTCATATCCACGCGGATGATGCGGTCGATCTGCATCGGCTACTCCACAGTTCGGTCTACGTTATGAGGCATGCTACAGGAGCAGCGCCAAGCATGGCGGGATGACGCTGTCAGTGGACACCCGGCGATTAAGCGATTCCTGGCGCAGATCGACCATGTTTCGCGTGTCAGGACACGGTTGTTGACCTGTCCAGGGCGGCGAACTCGGCGGCGGTCATGCCGAAGAGCAGTTCATCGTGAGAGACGCCGCCGCTGAAGTGCGTTTGGCGGGCGCGCCCTTCAAGCACCATACCGAACTTCTCGTGGAACCGCCGCGAGCGGTCGTTGAACGCGTACACCCAGGCGTTGACCTTGTTGTAGCCCCGTTCTTCGAACATGAAGCGAAAGAGGACGCGCAGCGCATCGGCGGCGTAACCGCCTGCCCAGTGCTCGCGTTCGACTGCGATGCCGTATTCGAAGCGCCGGTTCACCTTGTCGCAGGCGTGGGTGTTGAGGCTGCCAACGGGGGTGCCGTTCAGGGTCTCGATGATCATGAAGTAGTTCTCGCCGTCAGGCAGCGCCGCGGACTTTTCGACGGCGAACTTCTTTGCGCCTTCGGAACCCTTGGGCATGTGCTCCATCCAGCCGTTGCGCTGGGCTTCGCTATCCGCATCCCAACGGAGGAAGTGTTCCCAATCGGCGGGATCAACGCCGCGCAGGCGCACACGTTCGCCCTCCCAGCGGTTGGCGCTCACGTGCCTTCCTCTCGCGAGTCAACCCAGCGTTCCCAGTGGGTAAGTTCATCAACGGAGAGTCGTTGGCGGCCGCCGTGGATGGAGCGGCCCTCTTCGACGTAGCCCATAGCGAGGAGGATTGCGACAGAGTGGCCTTCGGGAGCGCCCAGGGTGGTGCGGGCGCACTCGGCGTTGTGCATGGAGGTTGGGCAACTGCTGATGCCCTCTGACCAGGCGGCGACCATCATGTTCTGCGCGGCACGGCCGGCATCGAATTGGCCGCCACCAGGTGTGAGGACGACGGCGATGGCCACCGCGCAGCCAGGGACGTGCGTGGCGAATTGCCCGCAGGCGGCGATCTCCTTCAGCCGCTCCGGGTCTCGCAGAACGACGAGCCGGACTGGCTGCGTGTTCTTCGAACTGCCCGCCATGCGCCCCGCCTGCAGGATGCGAACAAGCACGTCTTCCGGAATGGGCTTGCGGGCAAAGTGGCGGGTATCGCGCTTCGAAACGATCGCGTGATAGGCGTCCATGGCTTTTCTCCTCGATCAGTCTTTCCGACGGGCAATGGTACACCGCCAAGAGTGCGCAACGGATACACTCGGGGGATGACGACGGACTGGCCGGCGATCGCGAAACAACTGGCAATCGGATTCGCTGCGCGGGCCGCTGAGCACGATCGGAACGGCAGCTTTCCCTTCGAAAACTTCCGCGAACTGCGCGAATCGGGCTTCTTCGCGCTCACCGTGCCCGCCTCGCACGGGGGCCACGAGGCGTCCCTTGGCACTTTTTTGCGCGTCCAGGAAGAGCTCGCGGCGGGGGACGGATCGACGGCGCTGGCGTTCATGATGCATCTCAAGACCTTCGGGCAGGAACGGGAAGCGCACACCTACCCGGCGCCCTGGTTCGACGAGCTTTGCCGGGGGGCGGTGGAGGATGGTTGGCTGAACAACACGGTTGCCACCGAGGAGGGTCTCGGCAGCCCCGCAGGCGGCGGCCTACCCGAGACGGAAGCCGTGGAGCGCGAAGGCGGTTGGCTGCTGAACGGCCGGAAGACGTTCACGACGCTTTCACCGTTGTTGCACTACTTCATCGTGCTGACGCGGCTGCCAGACGAGGCGGACGAATCGCCGCGAGTCGGAAATCTTATGGTCTTGCGCACTGATCCTGGGGTGAGCGTGGTGGAGACGTGGGACAGTCTGGGGATGCGGGCGACGGGCAGCCATGACCTCTTGCTGGAGAATGTGCGGCTACCCCAGGAGCGGCTGATGGCTCGCCGCGCGCTGGGAGCGGGCGATCCGCGCGGAGGTGCGGGCATGGCCTGGTTCGCGCTTGGCCTGTGCGCCACATCGACGGGCGTGGCCCGCGCGGCGCGAGACTACGCAGTGGCGTACGCCCGCGAACGCACTCCGAACAGCAATCGCACGATCAAGGACTACCCGGGCGTCCGGACGCGGATCGCACGCATCGACATGCTGCTACAGCGCAGTCGCGCGTTAACCTACGACGCGGCGGCGTCGTGGGAATCGCAAGCGACAAGCGGGATGCGGCCGATAGAGCGGGTAGCTGTCGCGAAGATCGAAACGATTAACGCCTGTATCGACGCGGTGGACCTGGCGATGCGGGTGGTGGGCGGAGTGAGCCTACAGAGGAGCAGGCCGATTGAGCGATTCTACCGTGATGTCCGCGCTCCGCTGCACAACCCGCCGCTGGAGGACCGTGCACTCGAGCAGATCGCGCGGGCGGCGCTGGATGAGGCGCCGGAGCCAGCTCGGGCTGTCGAGTAGGACAGCGCCTGGTGAGTTAGCTGCCAGGGATTTTGAAGTCCTTGCCGATGACGATGACGACATCGGGGAGGCTACTTTCGTCGCGCGGAAGGGATTTAATGTTGGCCGCGGAGATGTTCATCCACCTGGCGATATCTTCGGCGAGAGGTCTCCACTTTTCGCCGCCGTAGAACGTCAGCGTCGATTCCGGCTGGGCGACCTGGTCCGGACCGAAGTAGACCGTGGGCAAGCCTTTCGAATAGGCCAGATAGCGGCCGAGCGCACCGGCCCGAACGGCGCCACTATCGCCGCCATAGCCGTTCTGAATCTCAACGTTGGAGGCAGCGTACTTTGCCTTGGTGAAGACCTGACTGAGGATGTACTGCACGTTTTCGTGATTCCAGCGGAGGACTGCCGCACCGCCGTAGCTGGTGTACGCGGTCAAAGTGTCGAGGCCGTTGACGGGGTCACCGAGCGAGTATGTTTTAATGCGACCATTGGTGGCCCGGAGGAGGAGGCCGTAGCCCGGCATGCGGCTGCGTGGGATGTCCGTCTTTACCGTGGCGTTGTAAGCATCCCAGATTTCGAGTGGGTTGTTCAGCAGGCCGAGTTGGAAGACTTTGCCGAGCGCGGCGGTAAGCACGAGTTGTTGGCGTTTCACACGCTGGAGGTCGCTGTCTGTTTCGCGGTAGCGGCCGAAGGCGACGGCACGGTAGCCATCCAACTGCACAGGCCCCGGTGGGAAGGAGAGGTAGATGGCGTGAATGTCATCGTTGCTGTACCACCAATCCGGGACAGCGAGGTCCGGAGGGATGACCACGTCCACGCCGCCGACGGAGTCGATGAGCTTCTCGACGCCGGTGAAGTCGAGGATCACCCAGTGGTCGATTTCGATGCCAAAGTTCACTTTGATGTCGCCGCGGACCTGCTTGAACCCGGCGTCCTCGGTCTTTCCTTCACGAACGCCAACGCCGTAGGAGGTATTGATTCGGTCTTCGTATTTGAAGCCGTTGGGGAGCGTGATATCGATCTCCATATCGCGCGGGAGGCTGAGCAGGCTGACGGTTTTCTGGAGCGGGTCGATCGTGGCGATCATGATCGTGTCGGTGAGGTTGCCTTCGTCGGGCTGGTAGATGAGACCCGCGCGCTTGTCGACTCCAAGAATCAGAAGATTGATCCGCTGATTGAAGACGCTCGTGTCATCTGGTGTTTTGATGCCGATTGGGATGGCGTCAAGAGGGGCGAGGATTCGGATGTCCTCAAAAAGCACTTTGCCGGGGAAGAGCGCCGGGTAGACGCGAGCGAGCAGGGCGACGGCGGTGTACAGGGAGGCGACGCCAAAAGCAAAGAGCGCGACGCCGAAGGCGAGCCGCTGAAGGCCC
>JBDUAL010000402.1:0-2889 GCA_040004685.1 Anaerolineaceae bacterium
CCGGCGGGATGATCGAGCAGCTTCATCTGATCCGCGAAAACTGGGACAACTTCGATTACTTCTTCGTTCACTACAAGAAGACGGACGCCGCGGGCGAAGATGGCGATTTCGAGCAGAAGTGTCACGCGCTGGAGGAGTTCGATGGCCATGTGCCAGAACTGCTCGCAATTGGTGCAGACGTGCTGATGATCGCGGGAGACCACTCGACCCCCGCGCTGATGGCGGCGCATTCGTGGCACCCCGTCCCATTCTTGCTTCACTCAAACTACTGTCGAGATGGCAACGCGCAGCACTTCAACGAGCAGGAGTGTATTAAGGGCAGCCTTGGCATCTTCCCCGCGGTGGACGTAATGCCGCTCGCTATGGCGCACGCGATGCGCTTCGAAAAGTACGGCGCCTGAGCCATGCGCCAGCCGTTCGTCGCCGGCAACTGGAAAATGAACACTACGGAGGCCGAGGCGAGATCGTTGGCTGCCGCAATTGCCTCGAGAGCGGACGGGCTCAGAACTGATATTGCCCTCTGCGTGCCGTTCCCTTATCTCTCAGCAGTGCATCAGGTAGTGCAGGGTTCGGGCGTCGGGGTCGGTGCACAGGATGCGCACTGGGAGCCGAACGGCGCGTTCACCGGTGAAGTCAGCATCGCCATGCTCGCCGAGTACTGCCAGTACGTGATCATTGGTCATAGCGAAAGGCGCCAGTTCTTCGGTGAGACGGATGAGACCGTCCAAAAGAAGCTTGCAGCAGTGCTGGCGACACCGCTCCATCCGATCGTCTGCGTCGGTGAGTTGCTTGAAGAACGCCGGGGCGGCCGAACCGAACAGGTGCTCGCCCGCCAGCTCTCCAACGGATTGCGAGGTGTTGGTATGTCTCCCGAGGTCACCGTTGCCTACGAACCAGTGTGGGCAATCGGAACGGGCGAATCCGCGACCTCCGAACAGGCCCAGGCTGCCTGCCGGTTCATCCGCGGCGAACTTCGCAAGCTCTGCGGAGACATCGCGGACGCGATTCGGATCCAGTATGGCGGAAGCGTCAACGCCGAGAACGCGGCCACCCTTCTCTCGCAGCCGGACATCGATGGAGCGCTCGTCGGGGGAGCGTCGCTGAAGGCCGACCAGTTCCTCGCGATCTGTGCCGCGGCGCGTGCCTGATGCTGCGCCGCCTGGTCGCTATTGTTGGTCCCACGGCGTCCGGAAAGTCGCGCATCGCCCTTGAGTTGGCTGGTCGCCTTGGCGGTGAGATCGTCAACGCCGATAGCCGACAGGTCTACCTCGGGATGGACATCGGGACGGCCAAGCCCTCGACTGAAGATCGTCGGCGGGTACGTCACCACCTCTTCGACGTTGCTAATCCCGCCGATGGCTACAGCCTCGCGCTCTATCAGCAGCACGCACGGATCGCGCTCGAAGAGGTATGGGCGCGCGATTCGTTCGCGTGGCTGGTTGGCGGGACAGCGCAATACGTCTGGGGGCTACTCGAAGCGTGGCTTGTGCCCGCCGTTGCGCCGGATGAGGCGCTACGCTCCGAACTCGTCGAATTTTCGAAAACCAGGGGTTGGGAGGCGCTCCACGCACGGCTCGTAGCCGTTGACCCGTTGTCAGGTGAAAGGCTCGATGGCCGCAACGTGCGTCGCGTCATTCGCGCAATCGAAGTATTCGAAAAGACCGGCATCCCGATCAGCACATGGCAGGCGAAAGGCGATCCGGACTTCGAGTACCTGCTGTTTGGCGTCACCGTTCGACGGGATGAGCTTTACGCCCGCATCGATCGTCGAGTAGACGCGATGTTTGGCGGGGGACTGCTTGAAGAGGTGCAGGCGTTGCTGGATGGAGGCGTGCCGCCCGCGGCGCCAGCGTTGTCATCCATCGGCTACGGCGAGAGCGTGCGTTACCTCAAAGGCGAGACGTCGCTGGCCGAGGCGATCGATAGGACCAAATTCGGCACTCACCGTCTTGCGCGGAGCCAGGTTCAATGGTTCCGAGCGGACGACCGCCGCATTACCTGGGTTACCGATGCCGACGATATCGACCTCCAGGCCAACATCTTCACCGGCGCTTGCACGAACACCATTCGCGGCGAACCGCGTTAGCCTCGCCTGGGCGCTACAGACGGATACAATCGATTCGCCCATACCCGGCGCAGGAGCACCCCGTGGATTTCCGCCTTCAACCCGAACAGGCAGCCTTCCAGCAGCAGGTCGCAGCGTTCATCGAACACGATCTCCCGCAGGGCTGGGATCAGCAGTATTCCTCGAGCGCCGAAAAGATCGTGATCGAGCGCGGCGTGATGAAGCGTTTGGCCCAACGCCACTGGCTTGCCCTTCCCTGGCCGAAGGGAGTGGGAGGGCTTGGTGCGACGCCGATGGAACAACTCGTCTTCAACGAGCAGATGGCCTACAACGGCGTGCCCGGCGTGATGAATATGGGCGTCGCATGGGTCGGGCCGGTGGTGATGCTTTACGGGACGGATGAGCAAAAGCGTGACTATCTTTCGAATATCGCCGATGGCACCGATATCTGGTGCACGCTCTACTCTGAACCCGGCGCGGGCAGCGACCTGGCCAACATGCAGACGCGGGCCGTGCGCGATGGCGATGACTACATCATCAATGGGCAGAAGATCTGGACGAGCTTTGGCCATTACGCGGACTGGGGTTGGCTGGCGGCTCGCACGAACCCGGACGTCCCCAAGCACAAAGGCCTTTCGACTTTTGCGATCAAGATGGATACGCCGGGCATCACCGTGCGACCGTTGATCAACATGGCCGGCACGCACGAGTTCAACGAGATCTTTTTCGAGGACGTCCGCATTCCCGCCGCCCAGTTGGTGGGGGAAGAGAACCGCGGCTGGTACCACGTGGCGATCGGCCTGGACTTCGAACGCAGTTCCATC
>JBDUAL010000403.1:0-2888 GCA_040004685.1 Anaerolineaceae bacterium
CCAGCAACGACGAGGGCGGTGAGCCCGATGTGGTGATGGCCTGCGCCGGCGATGTGCCGACGCTGGAAACACTGGCGGCTGTCGAGATATTGCGACAGCACTTCCCAGATCTGAAGATTCGTGTCATCAACGTCGTGAACTTGATGACGCTCCAGCCCCAGAGCGAACATCCGCATGGACTGAGCGACAAGGACTTCGATGTCCTCTTCACCAGGGACAAGCCCATCATTTTCGCGTTTCACGGCTATCCGCCGCTGATTCACCGTCTCACGTATCGGCGAACCAACCATGCGAGCCTTCACGTTCGCGGCTACAAAGAGGAAGGAACCACGACTACGCCCTTCGATATGACGGTGCTGAACGATCTCGATCGGTTTCACCTGGCCGGTGACGTGATCGATCGGGTCCCCGGTTTGGGCTCGCGTGCGGCGTACGCGAAACAATTTCTCAGGGACAAGTTGGTGGATCACAAAAACTACATTTGCAAACACGGCGAGGACATGCCGGAGATTCGGAACTGGGTATGGGACGCGAAGGCATCGGAGCAGAAGGGCTAACGACTTATATGGGCGGTCCCTTTCCGAAGGTGTATCTCGTCCGGCATGGCGAGACCGTGCACGGTAGGTGCCCGCGCGGATCGCGTGATCGGCCAAGTTCGAGCGGGTGCCGGGAACGTACTCCTGTTCGCGCACCGGGACATCTTGCGCCTTCTCGCCGCTCGCTGGTTGGTATGGCCGCCCAAAATGGGCGCCATCTGTCGCTGGCCACAGCATCCTTGAGGGTGCTGGGCTATGACCATGGTCTGGATGGAGCCGGTCATCCACCTGTGGAGCGACATCGGCCATTGATGGGGCACGGGTCAACCGATCGTTCACATCAGGCGCAGCGAAGACAAACAGCCGCGTCGAGTCTCGATGTAATGCCGGAGCAGGCCGTGCGTGCAATGGGTAGAAATGAGGAGGACGCTCCATGGAACGCGACATAGTGTGCGGTATGCAGGTCGATCCCATCAAGGCGGCAGCCACGAGTGAGTACAAGGGTAAGACGTACTACTTCTGCTCGAAGGGCTGCAAAGCCAGGTTCGACGCCCATCCCGAACAGTATGCGAAGTGATCACGAACCTGCCGCGCTGGTAAAGGCCAGGCCCGCAGCGTTTCTGGTATGGCAACCGTTCCCGAATCAGTGCTGCGGAGGACCTCGTCGATGCGTCTGCGGGATGGATCACTGCGCGGGCGTTCGAACGGCGACGAATTCCCGGTAGAGCAACAGGTCGTAGACGATCTTCAGCGTGCCGGCGATGAAAAACGGCAGGTTGATCAGACGAGGGCGCGCAAACATGAAGCCGACGAAGAGCGGACTCATGGCCGCGCCTATCGTGCGCGCGACGCCCGTGATGCCGCCTGCCGCGGACCGTTCCTCTGGCGTGACAACGGCCATGACGTAGGACTGCCTTGCCGGCACGTCCATCTGGCTGATGCTGAACCTTAGGAGTAGTACCGCGATCGCCAGCGGTAGCGTCGGCATCAGCGGAACGAGAATGAGCAGGACGTTCGAGGGCAAATGCGTGGCGACCATCGTGTTGATCAGGCCAAACCGCGACGCCAGCCGAGAGGCTACCAGCGCCGAGAGTCCGGCAAAGATGTTCGCCCAGAAGAAGATGGCCCCGAGCGTGCCGGGGTTCACGCCAAAACGCAGGTAGAACCAATATGCGGCGAAGCTCTGTACCACGAAGCCGCCGCCGAAGGAATCCAGCGCGAACAGCGCGGACAACTTCAAGACCACATGACGCGATTGGTCGAGTCCTGCCAGACCGGCGACCGTTCCTCGGACTACTCTCTTCACGCCACAGTTCGTCGCCTCCGCGCCGCGCGACAGCCGCGAGAACAAGGCCGCCAGAATCACTCCACACACGGCGTAGAGAATCACGACGATTCGATACGAGCTCACGGGCGACATCGTCTGTTGCGACATGCGCGCGATCGTGCCACCCGCGAAGGCGCCGAGCGCCGTCGCCAACGAACCCACGAGCGTGTACCACGCGAATATGGCGGTCCGCATGCGATCGGTCACCACGTGCGAGAGTGCAGCCTGCTCAATGGACAGGAATGGCCCGACTTCATGCCCGCTTGGACTGATCACGCCAATAGTGCCAGCGAGCATCAGTAGCCACCAGTTTCCCGTAGATGCGAAGACCAGCGCCGCCACCGCCATCAGCGTGGCGCCGATGACCAGCATCCGCCGGCGTCCCAGGCGATCCGCGCGTGTCGTGAGATAGAGGGACACGGCGGTGTCTCCGACGAGCGTCGAGGTCAGCAGCAGGCCAGTCTGCGGCTCGCTCAATCCAAGCCCAACGAGGTAGAAGACCAGGACGACCGAAAGGGCGCCGTACGCGAACAGGCGGAGGAACCGCGTCACAAGCAGGAGCCATCCATCGGGTGTCAGGGCCCGGAGCGCCGCAGGCATCTATCGACTGTAACAAACATTACGTCCATTTTATCGTCGACCTTCCACTGAAGTCAGAGCTGACCTATTACGGCTCAGCCAGATGGAGAGGCCATATGACGTTTCGCCAATGCCCACGCACCGCGCATGTCGTAACATGCGTTACGTGGAGACACTGCGCTGGTTGCTGCTGGGCCACCAGCTTCCGGCCCGTTCGTCGAATGCCCGCGTAAAAACGTGGCGTCGCCTGCAGCAAATCGGGGCGATCCCGGCGAGAAACTCGGTCTACGTGCTCCCGAACACCGATCAGTGCCGCGAGGACTTTGAATGGATTCGGACTGAGATTCTCGCCTTGGGAGGAGAAGCCACGGTCTTCGCGGCCGACGCCATCAGTGACGGCGGCACCGAGGACATCGAGGCGATGTTTCGTCGCGCGCGAGCGCAGG
>JBDUAL010000404.1:0-2885 GCA_040004685.1 Anaerolineaceae bacterium
GCGAACGCCGCCAGCTCGTTGTGGGCGCGATGCCAGAAGACCCCTGAGCCCGCCATCACCATCGGCTTCTGCGCCTTTGAGATGGCGATCGCCGCCTGCTTGATCAGTTGCGGGTCGCCCATCACTTCGCCTGTGGTGCGGTATTGCGTGGGCCATTCGATGCTGTCCTCGTCCACCCGCCCGAACAACACATCCGAGGGGATCTGGAGGAACGTCGGGCCGAACTTGCCCGTCATCGCTTCGCGAAACGCCATCGCCATGTAGTAAGGCAGACGCCTTGTCTCGTAGACCGTCTGCGACCACTTGGTGATCGGTTCCATTACCTTTCCGAGCTCAATGTCCTGCAGAGACCCCATGTCGTACTGACGAAGCGGGGAACGCCCACCGATCACCACCATCGGGCTCGCCGCCTGGTAAGCGTTTGCAACGGCGGTCACCACGTCCGTCACCCCCGGCCCGGCGGTGACCACGGCCACGCCCGGCTTGAACGTGATCCGCGAGTAGCCGTCCGCGGCGTGCCCTGCGGATTGTTCGTGCCGCGTATCGATGATGCCGATGTCGTTGTTCAGGCAGCCTTCGTAGATGTTCTGAACGTGTCCGCCTGAGAGCGTGAAGATGTGCCCCACGCCCTCCTTCTTAATCATGCGAGCGATAATCTCGCCGCCATCGATCATGTTCCCCATTGTCGCTGCTGCTCCCCGTTGATATGAGCTCAGCCTACAGGAGGGCCGCGCGGACGTCAGGCGCGGCCGCCCGCGAGCCAAAACCGGCACCTCCCGGCCCGCTCAATTGCTTAGAAGGGTAGACAATAACGATGGTCGTTTGCTAACCTTGATTACTGCCTACGCACTTAAACGTTTGCAGGTTCCGGCAACCCCCGCCCCGGAGTCGTCCCTTGGCCCTCTTCACCCCGTTCGATAACTACCTGGATCTCGTCGAAGCGGCTCGCGAGCTGGGAATCCACCCCCAGAGTCTGCGCCGCCTGATCAAGCAGACGAAAATCCCGGCAACTCTTTTCGCCGGGAAGTACCTCATCGAGCGGGACAAACTCGAGATGTTCAAGAGCAACTATGATCCGCGGCCAGGCCGCAAGCCGATTCGCCGCTTGCTCTAACGTTTGGCCAGACTGAGGCGACGGACGCGCTTTGGTCCCAGGATCGACCATGGCGCGCCGCCCTGGTTAGACCTTCGTCTGCCAGATCGTCCCGTTACTCACCAAAACCACAAGCGTCACCAGTACCGCCGCTTCAACCGTCAGCAGGAAGCCTACGAGTCCCACCCAGGCAAGCTGGGCGCCGCCACGGCTAGCGAAGATCGGGATCGACAGGATCAGGCCACTGCCCGCGAATATCAAAACGGCAATGATGCCGAAGCTGTTGGCGCTGATCAGGAACGGCAGGTACGAAAACATCGAATCTCCGGCGGGCGTGTGCTCGGCCCTCAGGCCTGTAGGCGGATCCTAACTTTCCTTGCCCGAAGAGACAAAACGCAGCCTCGCCTATCGCAGCTGAAGTGCCAGCCAATCCCCTGCCGCCCGGACCACGTCCGCACCAATTTCGTAGTGGCCACCGGGTAGCCACAGGATATCTTTCTTCCCCGGCAACGCCGCGTATAGCGCCTCCGTTGCCGCACGCGGAACCAGTTCGTCGCTCGCTTTGCCCACAATTCGCACCGCTACACCGCCAAGCTGCCGCGCCACCCCCTCGTCGCCCCCCACGCTGCCCACCAGCCCGCCTTCGCCTACCAGGCAGAAAGCCGCCGCCTTGAACCGCCCATCTTCCGCCACCGCCCGAATCCCGAGCATGCTTCCCAGCGAGTAACCCGCGAACCCCAGCCGCGTCAGGTCTACGGGGAATTCCGCCGCCAACAGGTCGATCGCGGTATGCACTTCGCGCGCGAACGAGGCGGTGATCGTCGGGTACTGGGCCTTGTCCCGAAAGAGGCTCATCGGGTCGTAGTTACGCCGCTCGCCGTGGCGCGGCGCGTCCAGCCCCGCGCACGCCCACCCGCGCTGCGCCCAGAGCTTGCCAACCTCGGCGACGAAGTAGTCTTCCTTGCTACCCATACCCGGGTGCTGAATCAGCACGAGCGGGATGGGCGCCTCAGTCTCCGCTGGCATGTACATCAGCCCAGGCACGAACTCACCGTCGAGTTCGAACGAAAAGAGGACTTCGCGGAGGTCGCCGACCAGCGATTGACGAACGCTAAGCGTTGGTTGCATCCGCGAAGCGTACAGGATTCGCGAGCCCGGCTCAGCCCGCGTTGAGGCTCGCCACCACGTCGTGGAAGGTTTCGAACGGCCGCACGTCCGGGTGGGCATCGGTCAGCCGTTCGAGCAGCGTGCTTCGTGCAAACACCCGCTCCGCCAGCATCGCCGCCCCCACATCGCTCGCCCCGTCGCCGATGTACGTGACCACATCTCCCGTGTTCTTCAGCGACGCAGCGTAGGCCAGTTTGAAGCCGTCCTGGATTTCGACGCCGCGCGGGCTGAAATAGGTCACCCGCCAGCGATAATCGAACCGCGCCCGGCCGGCATGCCGGGTTACCCGGTCGATCCCCATGCTGTCGAGCACCGGGTTCACGTAGATATCGAAGCCGTTGCTCACCACCATCGCCAACCAGTCGTTCCACTGCGCCCAGTCAAGCAGCTCAAGCAAGCCTTCCCGCGGCCGCGCGACGTTCAACACAAACTCCTTGATCTCCTCTGGTTCGGCCTCCACCAGGTCCAGCGCCGCCGCGTTGAACTGTTCGACCGTCAAGTCGCCGGCCCGGTATCGCGCTTCGTGCTCCCTCCACCCCGGCGCGGCGAAGCGTTCGAAGATCTGGCGCGCCGTGTTGTCGAGCACGATCGTGTCGTCGAAGTCCAGGCAGAGGATGTTGGCCAC
>JBDUAL010000405.1:0-2883 GCA_040004685.1 Anaerolineaceae bacterium
TGTGGTACGGTACGCGTCCGGCTGAAACGGGGGTGGGCTGTCGGCGGGGTAGCCGACGTTCACTAAGACTACGAGGCTTGATGTTATCTCCCATTACATCAAGCCTTCTTGCGAAACTGGGATTCGAGTTCCCGGCAAGCAATCCTTCCGGACTTAGCGCGCACGGCTAGACAAACGCCCCCGTTCAGCCAGCTAAGACATTAAGAGGCGCCTACAGGCGCCTTCTCTGTGCCCTTCGCCTCTGCTCCCGGCGTGTTACCCGTGCTTACACGCCGGGACGACCGATGCGAAGGCGGGGCTTAAGCCGGCCAAAGTGAAGGGGCCGATGCAATCTCCCAACGCATCGACCCCACGGTCATCCCGAAGACCTCGGGCAAGCAGTCCTTCCGGACTTAGCGCACTCGGTTAGCTCTCGGTTACCTCCTTTCGGCGTACTTCGCGACCGTCTCGCCTAAGGACGGGACGGAGTTGAGTGAACGGATGTTGCGGCGCAGGAACGCAGGCAGTTCGGCGTCTTCAAGGTTGGAGACTCCGGGCAAGCCGATATCTGCGATCCGGCGTACGTCCCGTGGGTCGTCCAGGATCATCACCTTCGGCGGGAAGCCAGTGGCAATGACCGTCATGTGTACTTCGTCCCCAACCTTGGGGTCGACGACCGTGCCAAAGATGACGTTCGCCGACGGATCGACCACTTCGGCGACCACACGTGCAGCCATGTCGAGTTCGCGGAGCTGGAGGTTACCGCTGTGGGTGATGTTGAAGAGCACGTTGTGGGCGCCGTCGATGGACTGATCGAGGAGCGGGCTCGTCGTCGCCGCTCGCGCGGCTTCCATCGCCCGGTTCTCCCCCGATGCGCGTCCAACGGCGAGCAGTGCCGGACCGGCTTCGCTCATGGTTGTCCGCACGTCATTGAAATCCAGGTTGATAGAGCCGTTCTGGCTAATGATGTTTGAGATTGACTGAATTGCCTGGCGGAGCACGTCGTCGGCAGTCTCGAACGCTTCGTCGATGGTGATGTCTGCTTTACAGATCTCGATCAGCCGGGCGTTCGGGATGATGATCAGCGTGTCCACTTTTTCGCGCAGCCGGGCGAGGCCGTCTTCGGCCTGTTTGCTGCGGCGTGCGCCTTCCCACGGGAACGGCTTGGTGACGACGCCTATCGTCAACGCGCCGCAGTCCTTCGCGATCTCGGCAACCACCGGCGCGGCGCCGGTACCGGTGCCGCCGCCCATTCCGGCGGTGACAAACACCATCTCGGTGCCGCGCAGTAGTTCGTAGAGTTCGTCGCGGCTTTCATCGGCAGCGCGTTCACCGCGCGCGGGATCCCCCCCCACCCCCAGCCCCTTGGTGAGCTTCTCGCCGATGCGCACGCGGTTCGGCGCCTCGGAGGACATGAGTGCCTGGGCATCCGTGTTGCAGGCGACGAACGTCACTCCAGGGATCTTCGCTCGCACCATACGGTTGACGGCGTTGCAGCCGCCTCCGCCAACGCCTACTACTTTAATATCGGGCAACAGTTCGGAATCAAATCGAATGCTCATTGCGTGGTCTCTTCCTTCCTTGAACGGCTCTTGACTGCGGGTGAAGTCGATGAGGCTCAATTGCATCCCTCGTTTCTCTTCTTCCTATTCGGGCATCAGCGCCCGTCCGATCGATGCGATGCGGCGCAGGATCCCGCCTGCCGGGTTTTCGAACCCAGCACTTGGTGCTTCGAACACGCGCTCTCTTCCGGCGAGCGCGTATTCGACGAGGCCGATCGAAGTTGCATACGCGGGCGTTCCGATGAGGTCGGAGAGCCCGGAATAGCCATGCGGTTTGCCGATGCGCGCCGGTATGCCGAGGCGCGATTCTGCGACTTCGGCGAGTCCCCGAAGTTGCGCCGAGCCGCCGGTCAAGACGAGCCCGGCGGCGATCTTGTCGAGATAGCCAGCACGCTTCAGTTCGAGCGCGACCATCTCGAGGATCTCCTCGCTTCGTGCCTGGAGGATTTCGCAAACGTGAATCAGTGACACCGACTTTGTGGTCTGCGTGCCGAATGCCTGGATGTCGACTGTTTCGTTGTGCAGTGAGTGATCCGCGAAGGCGGCGCCGTGCTTACACTTAAGCTCCTCGGCGCTCTCCCACGGACAACGTAGGACGCGCGCGAGGTCGTGCGTGAGGTGCGAGCCGGCAATCGGTAGACACACCGTGTGCGCGATCGCGCCTTCGTCATACACAGCGACCGAGGTCGTGCTGCCGCCGATGTCCACCAGCGCCACGCCCTGTTGCCGCTCCTGGTCTTCGAGTGCGCTGGTGGCGGACGCGAGCGATTCAAGGACGATGTCATCGACCTGGACGCCTGCGCCTTCGATGCATTTGGTGAGGTTTTGGATCGCTGAGACGGCGCCACTGATGATGTGCGTTTCGGCGTCCAGCCGACCTCCAAACATACCCACAGGGTCGGTCACCTGATCGGTGCCTTCAATCCAGTAGCCGCGTGGCAGCACATGGAGGACCTGCCGGTTCGTCGGGATGCTGATCTGGGCGGCGCTTTCCAGGACCCGTGCCCGGTCATCGGAGGAAATGGGGCGGCTACGGTCCGGAATCGCTACAATTCCCCGGTTGTTCTGGGAAGCGATGTGGTTGCCTGAGATGCCAACTACGGCGCTCAAGATTCGCATTCCGCACGCCTGTTCCGCTTTTTCAACAGCGATGCCGACCGCTTCCCGAGCTGATTGAATGTTATCGATCACCCCCCGCGAAAGCCCGGTGGCCGGGGCCACTCCCACTCCGAGGATCCGGGTTTCACTGTTCTCGCCTAAGTCACCGACGACGACTGCCACCTTGGTAGATCCCACGTCAATAGCGGCGACGGTGCTTCGTCTCTTCATGCGTCCTCCTCTG
>JBDUAL010000028.1:0-9665 GCA_040004685.1 Anaerolineaceae bacterium
AAGCCTGGCTTACGTCGCGGTAGAGACCGATCGAGCAGACGAGCTGCTGCGCCACCTCTGAATCGCGCCGGGCAACAATGGGAACCAGCGACCGCAAATTCTCTAGATCGATGGCGACGTTGCCAATCCATGTCCGGTCGGCGAATCGCCACGGGCCGAGCCGGTCGAGGAACCAGTTCGCCAGCCGTTCAGCCACCGGGCCGGTCTCCGAGGCGTCATCGAGTAGCCGGCGAGCGTACTGGCGCACGGTTTCAAGGAAGCGGTAACGGGTGCCGTTTGCGGTGAAATCGGTGCCCATCAGCGAGCGGTCAACCAGCGACCAGACGAGTTCCGGCACATCGTCCGTGGCCACAGAGCCGTCAGCGACAGCGATCGTTGCGGCCTCGACGGAAAAGCCCGCGCCGAAAATCGCCAGTCTCCTCAGCGCATCCTGCTCCTCTACGCTTAGGAGGCGGTAGCTCCAGTCCAACAGGCCATCCAGAGATCGTTGCCGTTTCGGTAGCGACCGGTCGTTGGTGCGAAGCAGTCCGTGCATGTTGTCGAGGCCGGCGAGGATCGCCGATGGGTCGAGTACCGCGGTGCGAGCGGCCACGATCTCTATCGCCAGGGGGAGACCATCGAGTCGGCGGCAGATCCGCGCAACGGTTGGAAAAACTTGCGTATCGAGGGCAAAGGCGGGACGGAGGGCGCGCGCGCGATCAAGGAAGAGGCGGACCGAAGGAGACAGCACGGCCTCAGCGGGAGTGGCGTCGGGGCCGGGAATCGGCAGGGGTTCGATTTGGACGATCTGCTCGCCCGCGATCCGGAGCGGTTCGCGGCTCGTCAAGAGAACAGCCATACCCGCGCATTCGCGCAGAAGCTCGGAAATCAGGTGGGCGCACTGCTCGATTTGAGCTTCGCCGTTGTCGAAGTAGAGCAGGGCGTTCCGGGACCGGAGATGGTCCAGGACGTCGGCCCAGCGGTTCGGTCCGCCAACGCCGACACCGACGGCATCTCCCACCGCGTCGGCCACCAGTGTCGCGTCGTCCACGTTGGCCAGGTCGATCTGCCAAACTCCGTCAGCCCAGGAGTCGGCAACACGCACTCCAATCTCTATGGCGAGGCGCGTTTTGCCGACGCCACCGGGACCGGCGAGTGTGACGATGCTTCCCGGCCCGAGAAGAGAGATCACCAGCGCCGCCTCGCTCTCGCGCCCGACAAAAGCGTTAGGCGGCCGCACGAGGTTGTGCCCTTGGTCGGGAAGCGCTCGAACAGGCGGGAATTGGCGGTGGAGGCCCGGGCCGACAAGTTGGAAAAGGGGCACTGGCTCATCGAAGTCCCGCAACCTGAATCGGCCGACAGTTGTGAGGCTGAGTTCATCCCCGAATTCGACCCGTCCAGCCGTCTCTGCCGAGACCAACACCTGGCCACCGTGGGCGGCGTTGATCACACGAGCCGCCTGATGGACGGCGAGCGCCATGTAGTCGCGATTGTGGGGAGCGGCGAGCCCGCTGTGCACTCCCATTCGCACACGGACTTCGTTACCATCGGGCCACGGCTCGCGACCGAGGAGTCGCTGGCCCTCGGCGCACGCACGCACGGCGTTCGTCGCGTCTTCAAAAGCGACGAAGAAGCCATCGCCTTCTGTGCTAACCTCCTGTCCGCCGAAGGTTGTCCACCCCTTCCGCAGCAGCGTGCGGTGGCGTTCGAGCACATCGGTGTAGCCTTCTCCGAGACGCTTCAACAACCGGGTCGAACCTTCGATGTCCGAAAACACAAACGTTACATCTCCGGAGGGCAGATCGCGGGGGCTCATCGGCCAATAATTACAGATCGGCCTTGGTTCGACTACTAGCCGGTTGTGGCGATGCCTCCGCCGTGAGCACAGTCCGGTACGAACGCTTCGCGCTCACCGTGGTTAGCGATGGTGATGCGGCGATCAGTCGGCAAGATTCGGAAGACGCTCACGAGGTTTAGACAGCTTCGTTGGCGGGCTCTCTAAGGCCCGCCTAACCGCAGGCGTCAATCGCACTGTCCAAGTCCCCGCAGGCATCGAACTTGCGCCGCGACAACGTAACCCGTTCCTTGTGCAGTCAGGGGGCCGTCCCGAATTTCAGACCGGCTCAAGCGCCTTGCGCTCCCCCGTCGGCAATCGGACTTCGATGAGATCACCAGGGCGAATCTCGCCACCGGTGACGACGATCGCCATCACGCCGGCCTTGCGTACGAGGTTGCCAGCGGGGTCGCGACCCAACACGGCTGCCATCAGCCCTTCTGCGATGCCATCCAGTTGGCCACACGGATTTCGCAGCCCAGTTAACTCGACGACCGCGTTGGCGCCAAGGTGTAGCCGAGAGCCTGTTGGCAGGCTCAGGAGGTCGACCCCGCGGGTGGTCACGTTCTCTCCCATCTGTCCCGGTACGAGATCGAAGCCATTACTTCGCAGTTCGTCGTGCAGTTCACTGTGAATCAGGTGGACCTGTCGAAGGTTCGGCTGATTTGGGTTCCGCGCCACCCGGGAACGGTGTTTCACGGTCCTGCCCTGGTGGGCGTCGCCTTCGACCCCAAGGCCCGCGAGCAGGTGAATGCTCCCTTCTTTCGGCTTGGTCATGGTGTGGGTGGAGCTACGGCTGACTGCCGTCACCAAACTCTTGGAATCATCCATCGGGGGACCACCTCACGGTCGGGAATCGGAACCCATCAAGCTCTACTTCAACCAAGCATGGCCCAGACCGGAGCAGTCTGGCTAGATCCACATCCCACTTCGCCCGTGCGTTCCAAACCGTCTAGCCTTCTCGTTTGGAATCCTCTCTGGTCGGCATCCCCAGTATCTCCGCCGCCTCACTGGCGGACGCTGCTGGCCGTCCGAGCGAAGCGCCGAGGGTAGCAAGTTCGCCAACAAGCTCAACGTTCGTTGGCGTTCGGGGACCGGCGTAGTCTTCGAGTCCCACGCGTACGTGGCCGCCGCGTTCGATCGCCAGCGCCGCAAGCCCAGAAGCCACGACATCGCCGCCGAGCACGGCCACGGACCACGGAAGCCCCGAGTCGCCGAGCATATCGAGGTACGCCTCCAACCCGGCGAGGGTGGGCGGCAGGCCGAAGGTCGCAGTTGGACCGCCGAAGTAGAGCTTGATCAGCGCTCCGGGCGCCATCATTCCAGCTCCATGGAACCTCAGGGCGACGCGCAGAAAGCCAGGCTCGAAGATCGAGATGCTTGGCGCGAGTTGGCGTTGGCGGCAGACGGCGAACATGTGGTGCGCGTCCGCGAAGGTGTTCAGATAGGTTGCATCCACCGCAACCGGCAGCCCATTCGCGCCCGCCGGACCGACATTCACTGAACCGGGGTCGACGAGGCCTATGCGCAGCACTCCCGCGTCCGCTAGCGCCGGGATGTGAGCGTATCGCTCGGCGATATTCGTGCCCGGCCCGCCGCTGGCCATAGTGGGGTAGAGGATGGCGTCCGGACGTTCAGTGAGGATCTGCGTCCACGCCTCAACGTACGGGGCCGCGGCGTGCACACCGTTGGCCCCGCCCACGACCGGCTCGTCGTTATGGTTGTGGACGATCGCGGCCCCTGCTTCTATGCAGCGCAGGCCGTCTTCGGCGACCTCACCGGTCGAGCGCGGCACGCTTGGGTTGCGATGTTTCGGCGTCCCGCCGTTGAGGGCTGCTTCGATGATCAGGGAGGTCATAACGCCGTAGCTTACGCCGTGCGCGGCGCCGTTTCAGCTGGATCGCGGCCCCTGCCCATTCCCCCGTCCTTTGCGATGATGAAGGGACGTGAAGGTGGTTGAAATGGAAGTAACGATACCTGAAGCCGTTTCGTATCCCGGGGCCAGGCGACCCGACCGCCATCGTTGGGTAGGCTCGTTTGGCGTCAAACTGGCCTCGTGCGAATGGGGTGGCGAAGACGCGCCACCGCTGTTCCTCGTGCACGGCGGCTCGGACTTCGCTGGAACCTTCGATGGCTTCGCTCCGCTGCTTGCGGACGCTGGCTGGCGCGTCATCTCCTGGGATCATCGTGGCCACGGCGATTCGGACCACGCAGCCCTCTATTCGTGGGATGCCGACGTGCGCGACGCCCTGGCGGTGCTCGATTCGGTAACCCCGGATGCTGTGCCGGTTGTCGCCCACTCCAAAGGCGGTGGCATGATGCTCCAGCTCGCTGAAGCACTTCCGCGGCGCATGTCGAAGCTCGTCGTCATCGATGGCCTGCCGTCTCCCGATCCCCACCCGGACGTTTCTGACCACGAAGAGCACTCGCTGAGTGCGAAGAACCTTGCCGCGTGGCTGGATCACCGTCGCACGGCGGCCTCGCTCCACCGCAAGCCCGGCACTCTGGACGAACTTGCGAGGCGCCGCAAACGCATGAACCCCCGGCTGGATGACAATTGGCTTCGCTACCTCGTCACTGTTGGCGCACGGCACGACCCGGACGGCTGGCGCTGGAAATTGGACCCGGCGATCCGCATGGGCGGCTTCGGCCCGTGGCAGCCCGGGTGGTCGCTCGGTCGTATGAAGTCGCTCGAAATCCCTCTCTTGGGACTGACCGCCACTGTTGAAGAGGAGATGGGCTGGGGCACCAAGCACCAAGAACTGATCCCCTACCTCCCACCGGGGGCGCGGCTGATCCCGTTTGAGGACACCGGCCACTTCATCCACATCGAACACCCGCGAGACGTCGCCGACCTGGTGCTGGGGTTTCTTTCGTGACGGTCTTTCTCACGCACAACAAGATGAAGCTCGCCTTCCATACGCTCCGGGGAGGTGAGGGGCCGAACCTGCTTCTTCTCCATGGGCTCGGTGATCAATCGCCGAAAGCGGTCCCAGCGGATGTTTCCGGCTGGCCGGGATCGGTTTACGCGTTGGACTTCACCGGCCACGGGGAATCAACGATGCCAGGCGGCGGCGGTTACACAGCCGAACTTCTGATGGGCGACGCCGACGTTGCGCTCGCGATGCTTGGGCGCGCCACTCTGTTGGGACGCGGACTTGGCGGATACGTCGCTCTGCTTCTTGCGGGCGCGCGCCCCGAATCCGTGCGGGGGGCAATAATCGCGGACGGCCACGGCATAGCCGGTGGCGGCGACCGCCCGGGCCCGACCGTGGTCCGCGGCGTGCCTGAACGGGACACAACACCTGACCCGTTTGCCCTCGTGGAGCTGGCCGCCGATCTGCGCCCGGCGGAATACGCCGAGAAGTTCGTCGCCCTGGCATGCGCGGGCTCGGGCCTCGAACGGCCGATCAGCGTCAGTGCCAAATCGCGACCCGACTGGTTAAAAGCGATCTTTCTGGGGCAAGGCGTTGTAGAGGCCACGCTGGATGAGGCGCTTCGGCACTACGCCGCGAACGGGACCGGGTAGCGCTCGATGAGCGCCGTTCGTTCGTCGAGATGCTCGTTCGGGCCGACGATGGGCTGATCGAGCAGAAACCTGGCGGGCGGAAGCTCGCGTTACCGATGCACGATCCGGCCCGCCGAATCGACGACCACCACCTCGTTCTCAGGTGCTCCACACCACCGGCAGGAGCCGTCCATCTCGCGATCCCCGTGGATGACTTCGACGGAAACTTCACGTTCGACGGCGGCATGCCCGGCCAGTCGTTCTCTCTGCACCAAAGTTGGCACGTCGAAGACTGAATAGACATCAACCGGGTTACAACGGAATCGCAAGAGGGTCACACCATCTCCACGCCTTGAGGATCGCGCTCAGGTTAGCAGCCCAACCGCTAGAACCAGTGCTGAACGAAGGCAGCGTCCATGGCGAGGAGCCGCACGCCATCGGCTGCCGCCAGGCGCCCGGTCTTCTCGCCACCTATGAGCACTGCCTTCGCCCAACACTCCGCCCTCCACGCCAGTGCGTGCCAAGCGGAAACCTGGACGAACGACGATGCCGCTGGGAGCCCGGTTCGCGGATCAATCAGATGATGCGCTACGCCGCCACCCGCCGTCTTCCAGCGGCGCTTTAGCGAGGTGGAGGTCGTGAGCGCGCCGTGAATGGCACCTTCCCAAGCATCATCGTTCGCCTCGGGAGCGGTGATTGTCACGAGCCAGCCATCATTGCCTCCTTCGTTCCCGGCGCAGCGCAAATCGCCACCAGCGTTGACGAGGACGTTGGGCTCGGCGCGCGCCAGCATGTCCACAGCAAGGTCCACGGTCCAACCCTTGATGATGCCGCCGAGGTCCAATCGGCCGTGGCGCAGCGCAACGACCGAGCCAGCAACCGTCAGCGCGTCTCTCGGTAGTGGTGAGGGCGCGGCTTCTGGCGTCCCGTCAGTCACTTCGTCGAACGTTTTGGCATAACCGGCCCGTTCGAGCGATTCGAGGATCAGTGGGTTGAAGAGGCCACCGGTGAACTCGTAGGCGTCGAGCGCCATGCGACAGGCTGCGGCGAGCCAAGGGTCATCCACGTTCTCGCCGGCGTTCAACTGGCTGACGAGAGACGTTGCTCGAAATCGGGAGTAGCGCTGCTCCTGCGCTTCGAACAGCAACCGTACGCCGCTAAACGCTCCGAACGGTCGCATGCTGTCTTCGGACTCGATGATCACGTCGATGTCCGTGTCCATCGCACGGAAACGGTCCTCATGGCGCATCGCTAGTGCGGCAGCCTGTTCGACCCGATCTGGAGGTCTGTTACCGCAGCTCCTTGTCCGAGGTCTTCATCGATGATTCGACTCAGGGCGTCCGGATGTAACCCGCCGTACCACGTGCCTTCAGGATAGACGACGGCCACCGGGCCCTCGGTGCAGACTCGTAAGCAGCCGACCTTCGTGCGGTAAATCCGTCCCACATCGGCCGAGCCATTGAGTTTGGCGACCCCCGTCTTTAACCGCGACCAGGCGGCCGCGCCCTCTTCAGCCGTGCAGCAGTCCGGCCCCACGCAGAGGAAGATGTGGCGTTCGTAGGTCCCGACCCCGCGGCGCTCAGCTTCGGCCCGCGCGCCGTCCAAAGAAACGTCAGACTCAGTCATTTTATCGAGTCTACGTCCCATCCCGGATCTCGGCACGGAAAACCGAACGCCCCCAACGTCGGTACCGAATCGAGTCCCGTCTGTCGCCTGGTACGAAGGGGCGACGAGGGTGAGCGCGACGCTCCCAGCCGAACACAACCGGGCCGTGCGACACGGCGAGTTCAGGGCGCGCAACTCGCCGCGGCGAAGCGTATTATCCGCGTTGCTATCCCAGCCAGGAGTATTCATTGAAAGCCGCAATCTTCCACGGGCCCCATCAGCCGCTCACCATCGAGAATATCGACATCGATGAGCCGAAGGGCCACGAAGTTCTGGTCCGCACCATGGCGACCGGCGTCTGCCACAGCGATCTGCACTTCGTTGACGGACTCTACCCGCTGCCCGCGCCGGCCGTCCTCGGCCACGAGCCAGCAGGCATCGTCGAAGCGGTCGGCGACCAGGTTAACTACGTGAAGCCGGGCGACCACGTGATCTCCTGCCTCTCGGTGTTCTGCGGGCAATGCGAGATGTGCATCAGCGGGCGGCCTAACCTCTGCCGCGCCCCTGAATTGCGCCGCGGCCCGAACGAGAAGCCTCGCCTCTCATGGAACGGCAGCCCCGTCGGCCAGTTCGCTAATCTCGGGAGCTATGCCGAGAAGATGCTCCTTCACGAGCATGCAGTGGTGAAGGTCCGCGAGGATGTCGCCTTCGATCGTCTCGCGCTCATTGGCTGCGGCGTCACGACGGGTGTCGGCGCTGTGCTCAACACTGCGCGAATCGAAGCGGGTTCGTCCGTTGCGGTCTTCGGCTGCGGCGGCGTTGGCCTCAGCGCCATCCAGGGGGCGCGCATCGGCGGCGCCCGCATGATCATCGCCGTCGACACAGTTGAGGCCAAGCTCGCAACGGCCAAAGAGATGGGCGCTACGCACGTTGTCGATGCCTCCTCACACGACCCGGTGCAGGCGATTCGTGACATCACCGGCGGCGGTGGGGTCGAGTATTCGTTCGAAGCGATCGGCAACAAACGCGCGGCCGAACAGTCCTACGAGTGCCTCGACCGCGGCGGCACCGCGACGATCATCGGCATGATCCCGGTCGGCCAGAAGATCGAACTCGATGGTCCCTCGTTCCTCGGCGAAAAGCGCATCCAGGGCTCGAGCATGGGCTCTAACCGCTTCCGAAAGGATATGCCGCGCTACATCGACTTCTACCTCCAGGGCCGCCTCAAGCTGGACGAGATGATCACCCGTCGCGGCAAGCTGGAAGACGTGAACGAGGCGTTCCGCGCGATGAAGGCCGGCGAAGTCGCGCGCACCGTGCTGACCTTCGATTAGAGGATCGAATTGGCGGCGCTGGCGGCGTGCCGCCCTCCGGTCCATGGAGTTGACCTTGATTCGCGGGATCTCCCACCTTGCGCTGAACGTGGCGAACCTCGTCGAGGCAGAACGCTACTACTGCGGGCTGTTCGCTCTTGACGTCGCTTTCCGCGACGCGCAGCACCATGGGCGACAGGCCTCGCTTCGTCCAGGGGTCACCTGGGAATCAGCCGCTGCAGAGGGAGTGACGCCGGGGCTCTCCAGCCTCTGGCGCGATGGATTCTCGCTCGCGTTGGAACAAGGCGACGCCGTGCAGCGCATCGATAAGCTGAACCATCTGGGCCTGGACGTTGACGAAAGCGAACTCGCGGCCGTAAAGGCTCGGCTGCCGTTACACGATTGCACGACCGTGGCGGAGCGTTCGGATCTTCTGGTCTTCGAGGACCGCCACGGGCTCCGCTGGGAGTTGACCACCCAGCTGCCGCGGGGCGCTGCTGCCAGCACGGGTGCCCGCCTCGGGGAGTGGCTCGACCTGTGAGCCATTCATTGGCCGGTCGCGTAGAATCGGCCAGACATGAACAGAATCGAAATCGAATCCAAGCTCAATACAGATCGCAGTTGGCTGCTGGAAACGCTCTCAACCATGTCCTCGGAGGAGCTCAATGCGGCCCGCACTCCCAGCGAGCACGACGCCAACAAGACCTGGTCCTACGCCGATCATTTCATCCACACGACGCTCATCGAACAGAACTGGAACGCCATGTTTCGCCGCCACATCGCGGGCGAGCCCGGGATGGCTGCGCGCGTCAACAAGGACGGCACGCCGCAGACCCGCGACGAAGTGATGGCGAGTGTTCACAAGTGGACCGAAGCGTGGGCCGAAGAGCATCGCGGCAAATCGTTGAACGAACTCGTCAGCGTTGGTCTGGCGGTGCGATCGGACACGCTGAAGCTGCTCTCTGAGCTGAGCGATGAACAGCTCGAATCCAAAATCCCTGGCACGCCCTGGGCGGATAGTACGGTGGGCGGGATCATGGCGGCCAACGCTGACCACGGACGCATGCACTTCAACTGGGCGAAGGCTGGCGCCGAGTCCGCCTGAGAGCCGCGCTCATCAGCCGATGAACGCCTCGCTGCCAACGGGGCTCGGGAGCGGTTGATTCATCGAAAACCTGCGAATCTCCCGCTGCGAGACGGCGGGAAGGAAGCAATGCGCGCAGTTGTGCGGCCGCGGAAATTCCACAGGCACAAGGACGTTGTGCATCCCGTGTTCTCGGCATATCAGTTCGAATTCAATCACGTCGATCTTCATCTCGTCGCCTTCTCTCGGCCAAGGGCCTCCCACTGCCCCGACATAATCAAGTTACTCCGGCAATTGAAGAAGTCCAGCGGAAGTTAACCCAGGAGTATAAAGAAATCGTTG
>JBDUAL010000406.1:0-2875 GCA_040004685.1 Anaerolineaceae bacterium
GCCGCGGATCCAAGCGCCGCCGCGCCGAACCAGCCGACCGCCTCCGGAAGCAGATGTTGCGCGAGCGCGAGCCATGCCGTACCTCCGAGCCACGCCAGCACCGGCGCAATGCCGACCCCACCGGTGACGAAAGAGGTCCGGAGATCGATGATGCGGAGGATCAACAAGAGCTGCCCGGCGGCGGCGAGCGCCATGCCGGCGACCGCAGCGATGGTGAGGAGGAGCAGCCACCAGCCGACGTCGTTCCAGGCGACGACGTAGACGGCCGCAGCGGGCAGGATGAGCAGCAGCAGGGCGAGGGCGGAGAAGAAGTCGTTGAGGCTGCCGTACGGCTGGCCGCGTCTGAAAAACAGGACGAGGAAGGTTCCGGCGAGGAGCAGAGCCAGGAGCGCGAGCAGTGCAGAGACGCCGGCAACCCGCATCAGGAGCGCCGTGGTCATCGATCAGCACCCGCGCTTGCAAGTTGAGCCAGAACTAGTTGGTTCTGGACCCGACCGGACATATGCGCGTTGCGCGCAGAGCCCTGCGAGCTGCGTCCGAAACGTGGCAACCGCTCGAAACGCGGCAACCACTTCTGACATTCGCCGGATATTACGCAGCGCTCTCCCCCCAAGAGCCCGGGCGCTCGCCGATGCACATTGGTTTCACGCCCGTTTGGTCTGGTTGAGCAGCTCCCGGCATGCCGATCCGAACAGCCACTGTTCGTATTGGTCGGGTGACCATCCGCGCTCCCGCACGAAGGCACGGTAGATATCCGTCCCGGCCAGCGTGTATCCAATGTCGACCGCCTCGTCCGGTGTGATTGTGGTGCGCAGCGCATCACGGCTCTCGAGCGCCGTGACCGCTCGCCGGATCGCTTCAAGGTGTCGCTCCTTCCACCGCCGCCAGGTCTGGGACAGACCCTTGTCCGTCCCCTGGGCGTTGCGCAGGATGTCTGCGACGACCCAGGACCGCTCGTTGAGCAGGCGCATGATGTGCGCTGCGGTCCGCAGTAGTTGGATGGGATCCTGCTCCCGTTCCAGCTGCTCGACGCTCAGGTCCGGGCTCGCCGCCAGGTCTTCGGCAAGCGCTGCGACGAGCGCGGCCTTGCCCGGGAAGTACAGATAGACGGTGGCAGGCGAGACCCGG
Organism: Anaerolineaceae bacterium; assembly: GCA_040004685.1. Lineage (GTDB taxonomy): Bacteria > Chloroflexota > Dehalococcoidia > Tepidiformales > Tepidiformaceae > PNKC01. The sequence continues at coordinate 1,129 of JBDUAL010000406.1, forward strand.
GCCTGGCGAGCGATGGCCGGCATCGTCACCGCCGCGAAGCCGCTCTTTGCGAAGAGCTCCTCGGCTGCTACGAGGACATGGCGACGGGTGGCATTCGCCTGCTTTTCGCGTTCGGGAGAGTTGTACTGCCGGGCGGACCTGACAGTCATCGGATTCCAGTATACACTGTCTCTAGCTAATTAGAGAGTCGGTCTATCGGATATTGGCGCGTCGGTAGATCGAGGAACCGACCTTCGGTAGAGGAGACGTTCATGACACACGGACCTAGCACCTTTGTTTCCACCGGCGCTCGGCAGACGGCACTCGCAGGGGAGCCCGGGGCGTTGGCTGCGGAACGCCGGGCTGTCGTGACCATGGTCCCCACCAGGCTCAGGGATCTACGCGTCGAGATCTGGATCGCGAAGGTGCTCGCGGTGATCGCGTTCGGTGGCCTTGACACCTTGGCGACGCGCTAGGTTCGCGCGCCATGGTTGGTTTCTATCCGTGGCTCATCTTCCTCCATGTCGCGGCGCTTCTCGGTTTCCTGCTCGCCCACGGGGCGTCGAGTTCCGTGGCGTTCCGCATCCGTGCCGAGCGTGATCCCGTCCGCATCGCCGCACTGCTCGACCTATCGGCGGGCGCGTACGGTTTGGGTTACGCCTCCCTTGGGCTGCTGGTCGGCAGCGGCATAGTGGCGGCGTTCATTGGCGGCTTTTGGTCCAGCGGCTGGGTCTGGGCGTCCATTGTGATTCTCGTTGTGATGTCAGTCTCGATGCACATCCATCCAGCGGCGACACTGTCGAAGACGCGCAAGGCGGTGGGCCTGCCGTATTTCGAGAACTGGCGCCCGCACGATGCGCAACTTCCGGGGTCGCCTGCGGAGATCGTGGCGGCGGCCGCCACCAACAACCCCTGGCTGACGCTCTTGATCGGCGGTGGGGGCCTTCTCATCATCCTCTGGTTGATGATGTTCAAGCCGTTCTGAAAGGAGTGCGATGAGGAACGAGGTGGATGCACACCATCTCGCTGCAGGCGGAGTCGTTGCGTGGGTCGGGTTCGGCCTTGTTGGCACCCTTGCGGGCGCTGGCGGGACCCAGAACGTGTGCTTCGCAATCAGCGCGCTCGGATTGGTGACCGGTGGCGCCCTTCTCGGCGTGCGCTACGCCCGCGCTGGGACGACCACGGTCGCCACGGGGTTTGCGCTGCTGCGGGCGCGTGCCCGCCGTTGCTCGTGCGGCTGTGACCGCGTGCTGGCGGCAAGGCAGCGCAAATGGTTCTCGGAGGGTTGCAGGCTCGCCACGTATCGCAGGACTTCGTGCAGCGCCGATTGACGACCGCCGGACGGACTTGTTATTCGAGGCCTTTGATCTGAAGAACCGCGCTCTGGCTGATTCGCCACTTTCCGAACAAGCTCGCGGCTGATAGCGGTATTTGGCGTCAGAACGCAATGGTTTCAGTGCTCATTAGTCTTGGAGTGCGGCGGGCAGACCGCATCACGCGGTGCGCTTCACGCCCGTAACGTCATCAGCGCTTCAAGAGGTCCAAGCGATATTGCGGAGATCCCTACGCGTGCCCGCTTTACTCTGACTCTTCAATCCGGTAACGAATCGCGAGAACGACGGTCCCAGGTGGGCGACCGCCGCCCTATCTGACCTCGGTCGATGGTCGCCGGGCTCGCTCGAGGCGATCCTTCAGGCGCGCCAGATCCTTGGCATTGGCCCGGCGCATCGCGGCCGCCATCGCGGGAGCCGCGATCTTGCCGAAGCCA
>JBDUAL010000407.1:0-2870 GCA_040004685.1 Anaerolineaceae bacterium
ATGACCGCACGATCACGATAAGCGGGCTCTCGAAAACCTTCAGCGTGACCGGCTGGCGGCTCGGCTACATCCTTGCCAAGCCGGCGCTGACGGACGCCATGCGCAAGGTGCACGACTTTCTCACGGTGGGCGCGCCCGCTCCGCTGCAAGAGGCTGCCGCAGTCGCCATCGAGATGTCGGATGGCTACTATGGCGAACTCCGCGGCCTCTACGCAACGAAGCGCGAACTATTGCTCAGCGCCCTCCGCGAATCCGGCTTCCGCTGCCATACCCCGGAAGGCGCCTACTACATAATGGGCGACTTTACAGACCTCAAGTTCAAGGGCAGTGACACGGAATTCGCGCACCACATGATCAAGAACGCAGGCGTCGCGCCCGTGCCCGGTTCCAGCTTTTACCGCTCGGGCGAAGGTAACCACTTCGTCCGGTTCACCTTCTCCAAGTCCGAAGAGACGTTGATGGAAGCCGCACGGCGCCTGGGTGCCATGTAACTAGCCCTGGTCGGTGTCCAGTGCGTCCGCAATGAGCGCGCGTTCATCCGGTTCGAAGGTCAGTGCCAGGGCTAGTTCTCGGGCTCGCTCACTCATCTTCTTCCAGGTCTTGCGCAGGATTGTCACCATCTTTTCGCGCTCTACCTTGCCGGCCAGTTCGTCCAACTGGGTTTCGAGAAAGACGAGGCAGAGCCCGTCCTCGACCGCCTGCACATCTTGGTCGCGGCCCAATCCTTGCTTTCGGATGATCTCGCTGACGCGCTTCACCGTCCCGTCGTCGTAGCCTGCAGCTTGCAAGAGTTTTGCCGTCTCGTCGGCGTGGAACGCGTAAAGCCCGGTGCGCCAACGGAGGTAGCCAGTCCGCCCCTCCGGGTAATCCGAGCGGGGGTGCTCCCAGCGGCGGATGTGCTGTCCGCGGGCGGCGAGCCGTAACGCTTCCGGTGCGTCCGGGCGCAGTGTGTCCACCCAACGCGTCAGCATCTCCGCGTGCAAAAGTTCCTTCGGGCGGTCCGCCCCGCCGTAGCGCATGACGTTTGGGTCCGCGGCGTTGGCGGCGTCAATCAGTGCAATCGCCTTCGCGAACCGGTCTGGAATCTCCATCTTGATGCCGATTCTAGCGCCCGGCGCCCGCTAGTAGTTGAACCACTCGTGCGCCTCACGCCGGAGCTCGGCGCGGCAATCCGGGTGGGCGACGCTAATCAGCTCCTCGCAGCGCTGCCGCAGGTTCTTGCCCTTGAGCGTCGCGATCCCCTGTTCCGTGACGACATAATCTACGAACGTTCGAGGGATCGTAACGATGGAGCCCTGGGGGAGGTGAGCCATGATCCGAGTCTGCAGCACGCCGTCGATCGTAGAGCTCGAAGGCATCGCGATGATCGATCGCCCGCCCTCGCAGAACGCCGCCGCAATCGCGAACACGGTCTGGCCACCCGGTCCGCTGAAGACCTTCCCGTTCAACGATTCGGCGGTTACCTGGCCGGTGACGTCAATCTGCAACGCGTTGTTGATCGCCACAAAGTTCGGTTGTTGGCAGAGCATGCGCAGGTCGTCCGTGTGGCAGAAGTCCCACAGTTCGAACTTTGGGTTGAGATGCACCCGCGCCGCCTCCTCCGGTGGCAACACTGCAAACGCCGCACCGACCACCTTGCCCGGCGCGATCGATTTGTATCTGCCGGTCATCACCCCCTGCTCCACGAGGTCTACGATTCCGCCCGGGATCAGCTCCGTCTGCATACCGAGGTCGTGCTTCTCGCCGAGGAAAAGTGCGAGCGCTGAGGTCACATCGCCGATTCCGATCTGCAGCGTGTCCCCGTCATTGACCAGTTCCGAGGCGATCAAGGTGCCGACAACCTCCGTTGCATCGATCACCTCCTGCGACCGGGGCGCGATCGGCGCTTCGCGATCATCCGCCGGGTTGTGCTCCACCAGCGCGGCCACCTCCGAAATATGGATGTAGTTTTCGCCGAAGGTGCGAACGAGACGTTCATCCACCTCGCAGACGATCGTGCGAGTGACATCGAGCATCGTGCGGTTCGCCCAGAGGGCCGTCCCCATGCTCAGGAAGCCGTTTTCGTCGGGCGGACTCGTTTTCATGAAGGCCACGTCGAACGTGCCGACAACCTCCTGCACGTAGCTGCGCCGAAAGTTGCCGAGCGGCAGGTAATCGGCGTTTCCGCCACGCACCTGGCCGCGATCCGCCGGAGTCGTGAACGCCGTCGTCAGGCGAAAGTGCCCTACTGTCTCCGGGGTCGCCCAGAGGAAAGGCGAGACGTAGTGCACGATTTCGACGTCTTCAAGCGCACTCGCCCGGCTCAGCAGTTCCTGGCAGAGCGATTCTGGCGTGCTCGTGAACATCCCGACCCAGACCTTCTGGCCGGACTTCACCATCCGCGCACCTTCGGCCACGGGAACCAGCTTGTCGGCGTGACGCAGTTTCCAATCCATGGGAGGCCCTCCAGTGGCGGCATTGTAGACCGCACGGGTCCTCGCAAGCTCCGTCGGGGAGCGTTACTCGAGCAATGTCGCAGGGAGCGCTAGTGTCGGCTGGTCTCCCCGCGCCCGCCAACTTTCCGCCCCTCTTATACTCGTTCCAATGACCTCATTCTTCGCCCGGCGGCAGGCACTTCGCGCTCTCCAGCACCGTGATTTCCGGCTGCTCTTCGGTGGTTCGATCGTCGTCGGTTTCGTTATGCCGATGCAGTTCCTCACCCAGATCTTCTGGGTGCAGGATCACTATGCGGGCCGCCAGGTGCTCTACGTCGGGCTTATTGCCGCCAGCCGGGGCAGCGCGATGCTCTTCTTCAGCCTCGTCGGCGGCGCCTTCGCCGATCGGTTCGAACGCCGCCGAGTGCTCCTTGTCTGCGAATCCACCTCTCTCGC
>JBDUAL010000408.1:0-2864 GCA_040004685.1 Anaerolineaceae bacterium
GCGGTCCGCCTGGTCGTATGGACTATCGAACGTCCAGCCGCCGTCGTTCGCGACAATGGCAATCTCGGGCGTTGCGCCGCGCCGTTCCAGACGCGCGATTGCCCTTACGCCGAGCTCTTTTAGCACCTTCGGCATCCTGGGCTTGTCGCCGTCGCTCGCTGCACCTGACATCTAATACCTCTACCTACTCCATGGCTTTTGAGAGGGCTCAGCGCTCAGGGTATAGGACAACTACCCCCACCCGATGGTGAGGGCAGTCCGACCTACGACCCTTCGTTCATGGCTTCCGAGCCGGGACGAGCGACGAAGGTGCTCCTGGACCGAAGGTAGCCAGGTGCTTGGTGGTTGCTTACGACGCTCTCCTTCGCGCCGCCGGTCGCCCCTCCACCTTCCGGACTGGGCTTGCCTTGTGACCGGCCCCTCTGGTGGGGCGTGTCGTTCCTGCCGCCAGCGTATCGAGCCGCCCCAGCAAGAACCTCGGATCAAATCTCGGATGTGCTGCCGACCCGATGCAGGTCCCGCCAAGCGAGCAGATCTACAGGATCGTAGAGCACTCGCCGACCGGCCTTGATGAACCTCGGACCGAGTCCGAGCGTACGCCAATTTTCAAGAGTCTTGACCGCGACACCCGCGAGTGGTGCCGCGCTTCGCGTATCGATCAGCGGCTCCAACATTCCACCAAACTCCCTCAACCGAAACTGAGGGAGTATTAGCGGGTTGGGCTGCTATCCTCGCGGGGGGCAAAAAAGAAATCTCTGCGATGGTCGCGCCTTTTTGCGAGGCCGATCAGGCTGTCGGCAAATTCCGCTGCTGTGGTTACACTCGCAGTGGGATTGAGGCTGAGTGCATTCGCAGTCCAGTCGGCATGTTCTCTAGCCCAAACATACAAGCCGTAAGCCTCGTCCTGCGAACTGCCAGGACCCTTCAGCCGCGAATTGAGGGTCCGAAGCTTGGCCTCGCTGAACTTTGGCAGCTGGTGCTTTTCGAAGAGGTTCGAAACGTGCGCCCTTGCCTCGGTTGCACCGGCGCCGGCCTCGCGAAGAACATCCACGCAGACCTGTGCCATCGCTTGCTGCATGAGATCGGTCGCCGAGAATTTTCCGGGATGAACCGGCGAAGGCGTCAGAAGGACGGAATGCCTGCCGGAGATCAGCTCACCCAGCGCGACAAGAAGATCATTCAGGCGCTCCTTTGCGTAGAGAGAGACGCCGGTATTTGCCGCGAAAGTCGTCACAGCGCCCGCCACCTGGATGCACGCGTGCAACCGTTCATCCTGAGATTTGCCGCTGGTTTCCCAGAGCTTCTCAGACTGTTCCAAGCCGCCATGCAGTCGCTCTCCCTCTGCATCGACCAATCGCAGCCGCTCCAGCTTGGTCAACCTGTCCCGGTAACTCACGCCTACTCGACCGAGGTAGGTCATCCCTCATCTCCTGAACGCAACAACATTGGCCGTCGGACCCGCACCAGCTAGTGACGCGACGTGCGCAGCCCATGCCACAAGCGCGGCTCGCTTCTCGTCTTTCCAGTCATGGCGCTGATAGATTCCCGCGACCCCGCCCCTTGAGCCGCTGATATGGTTCAGAAGCGCTTCCGTGACCTCGAACCGAACACCCAGTCGCTGCATACCGGTTGCAAAGGTGCGGCGGAGGTCGTGGTAGCACCACCCGGAAATGACACGTTGCTCGTCTCGCTCCAGAGCGAGTTTCTGTATGCCTTCATCAAGGTGCCGCTTAGCCTTCGACAAGCCCGAGACCGGTGTTCTGCCGGTGGTCGTGAACACGAACCCGCGGACCGGCCAGTCTGGCCCGCCGGCGATTGCATCCAACTCCTCAATTATCGCCTCGGACAGAGCCACATCGGTGGCCCGTCGGTTCTTCGCACGTATCGCCGGAATCCTCAGGAGACCCTCAGCACGGTCGAGCTCCGACCAGTCGGCCTCCGCGAGCTCCTTCATTCGCTGGCCGGTGAGGATCAGGAGCCGGATCAACGGCCCGAACGGCCTGCCCAGTCGACCCGCCGCCTCGAACGCCAGCTTGAGCTCCCAATCGGCAAGCACCCGATCTCGACTTCGCGGGATTGGCGGCGCCTCCATGCCCTCAAGCGGGTTGCGCTCCAGATCGCCCTCGCTCACCGCCCAACGAAACATGCGGCGCAAGATCGCGTAGACTTTCCTCCGGGTCGCGGCTTTGCTGCGCAGCCGGTCGAGCACCGCCTTCAGATCGGTTCGCGTGAGCTCCGGCAATGCCTTGTCTCGAAGCAACGGGACGACGTGATGCCGAAGCGCCCATTCGGCGTCCTTCCACGATCGTTCCCACCGTTCCTTGAGGCAAAGCTCGACGAAGCGATCGACGTAGGACTTGAATCCAAGATCCTGCGCCTGCCTCGCCTTCTCCCGCTTGAGTTCGGCAACGTCGACCCCTTGCCGGACCTGGAGGAGCAGCCGCTCGGCCTCGGTTCGGGCGGTCGTCGGTGTCCACGGCGAACCATGCTTGCCGATGGTCAACCGGCGCGCCTTCGCGCCGCGGCCGCCGATCCGATACTGGATCAGGTACGACTTCGCGCCGGCGGCGGTTGCCTTGACGCCAAAGCCATGTAGATCGTCGTCCCAAAGGAAGGTTTCGCCCTGGGCCACGGTCAGGGCATCGACATTGGTCTTGTTCACTCGTTTGGTTGGCATCGGAGGCCTCCAAAAAGTAAGCACCCGGTAAGCACGCTAGCGGGAAGCCGAGGGAACAGGAAGGGAACGCCGGGGACTCGTCCCCAAGTATTTTCAAGAGCTTAGCAGATTTGTGAGCATGGCCGAACCAATCTTTTAATCAGTAGGTCGCTGGTTCGAATCCAGCAGGGCTCACCAATTTTGCGCT
>JBDUAL010000409.1:0-2863 GCA_040004685.1 Anaerolineaceae bacterium
TCGGGAATCGAAACTCCGTCGATCACCAGCGAGGAACACCTAACACTACTGCCACCGTTCAGTTTGCCGCTACCCGATAGATGGACGCCGAACGAAGCCTCTGTCACGTCCGGGAGCTTGAGCGCCCCAAGCCATTCGGAGTTGTGCCGGAGTTCGGTCTTCTCGGAGTCGAGGACCTTTGCGGCCTGTTCGAAGTAGGTCTGTTCGTTCGCCTTGATGTCTTCGGGCGTGAGCAGCGGGCGCAGCTTGTTCTTGTCGCTCGGGTCGCCGATCAGCGCCGTGTAATCACCGATGAGGAAGATGGCGTGGTGACCAAAGTGCTGGAACTGGCGAAGCTTTCGCAGCGGGACAGTATGGCCCAGCGTGAGCGAAGTGGCGGTGGGATCAACGCCGAGGTAGACGCGCAGCGGCCGGTCGAGCATCAGAAGCCCGCGTAGCTCGCGTTCCATCTGGCGCCGCAGGAGGTCGTCACCGTAGTCCACGCCGCTCATCAGGACGGCGATCTGGTCATCAACCGGAACCATCTTGCGCACGCCGCCTTTTTGCGGCGTCTTCGACGATGCTTCGCCTGTCACTGCAGCGCTATCCGGGCTGACTCAACGTCCTCTGCGATCTGTGCCTTCAGTTCATCGATACTGGAGAAGGCCACTTCGCCGCGAATCCGGTGGATCACTTCTAGGTCCATGCGTTCGCCGTAGATGTCCCCTTCGAAATCGAGCAGGTAGGTCTCAACGGAGATGTGGCCCGCGTCGAACGTCGGGCGCTTACCGATGTTCGTCGCGCCAGCCAGTGAATGCCCGGCCACATGAGACCGGGTGGCATAGACGCCCAGCCCGGGCAGCGCCCGGTCCGCCGCCACCGAAATGTTCGCCGTTGGGAAGCCGATGGTGCGGCCACGTTCGAATCCGTGGACGACTGGCCCGCCGATTGCGTAGTTGCGCCCGAGCAGGGCTGTCACGCGCTCCATCTCGCCATCGGCCAGAGCCTTGCGCACGGCCGTAGAACTGTAGCGCTCGTGATCGTGCATCAGCGATTCAATCTGCACGACTTCGAAACCAAGCTCTCCGCCAAGCGACCGCATCCGGTCTGCGATGTCCTTTGGCGCGCCGCGGCCAAAGGAGGCATCCGGTCCAAGTACCATCAGCCGCATTCGCAGTGTTTCGTTGAAACACCGCGTCAGGTCCTCCGCGGACACTTCCGACACTTCGCCAGTGAAGGTGAGGGGAATGACCCAATCTGCGCCGGCCGCTCGCAACAGCTCCATCCGGTCCTCGAGCGAAGTCAGGTAGCTGGGCGCAATCTCAGGGCGCAAAACAGTAATAGGGTGCGGGTGCAGCGTCACCACGCCCGGCGCGAGCGCTCGTTCGCGTGCCTCATCGCGGAGGCGAGCGAGCAGCGCCTGGTGCCCGCGGTGCACGCCATCGAGAACGCCGATGGTGAGCGCCGTCTCGGGTCCGGGTGCTCCAGCGGCCAATTGGGCGCGCGTGAACGAGGGGAGGGGCATGGATCCAAGATTACCAGCACCGAACGAACGAGGCATCGCGACGAACTGGTCGCCCCGTCCCGTCCCCGGTTTCGGGCGCTTGTGCCCTATACTCTGGCGAATGCACTGTCCCGCGTGTTCGTCCGAATCACTTACCCCTCCCGCGTCCGTTTCGCAGGTGAGCCTCACCTGGCGTATCCGCGATGATGAGAGGCCGGGCAAGAGCCGGATGGAGTCTGGCTTCAAGGTGCATTTCGTGAGGGCCTGCGCGGAATGTGGCTATGTGCTCTGGTTCCTGGATGAGAAATCGCGCGCGCGGGTGGCGGAGTCGCTGCCAATGCTGGAACCCTTCGAATAGTTCGCGCCACCGTCGTTCCTCCTTCACGCTGGCGCGTGGTTGCGGCACGACTCGGCCCAGGTTAGTACGATTCAGCGGTACCACGCGGAGGTTCAGATGGAAAACCAGGCAGCGGTCATTCAGAAGCGGCTTGCGGGGTTCTTCCCGGAGATGCTGGGGATTCGGATCGTCGAGGCCACGCCCGAACGCGTGCTGGCCGAGCTCGAGGTACGCGACGAGATGTGCACCGTCGTCGGCATCCTCCACGGCGGCGCCGTCATGGCCTTCGCCGACACCGTTGGCGCCGTCGGCACGGTGCTCAACCTCCCGGAGGGAGCCGGCACAACGACTCTTGAGTCGAAAACGAACTTCTTCGGCCCGGGGCCGGCCGGCACAACCATCACCGCTGAATGCCTGCCCCTTCACCGCGGCCGCCGGACGATGGTCTGGCAGACGAACGTGCGCAATGCCGAAGGCAAGCTCATCGCCCAGGTCACGCAGACGCAGATGGTGCTGACGTAGTCTGCGGCGCGCCGTTAGCCCACCGCCACCTTCGTAGCTACCACTTCGATGTCTCCCCACGAGGCGGCCTGGCGGGCGTCGCATTCGCCGGCCTTCAGCAGTTCGAGGATCGCCATGAACGAGACGACCACTTCGAGCCGATCCTTGCACTCCATGATCGCCCGCCGAAAGGAGAACTTGCCGCGCTTGCGCAGCCGTTCGCGGAAGTCCAAGACGCGTTCGTTCAGCGTCATGGTGGTTTCGCGGACGAGGACGGCCTTGGCACGGACGGACGGCTTGCGGCCGAGGATCTCACGCATAATTGCGGCCAGCTTTTCTATCGTGACGCTGTCAAGCCCGGTGCCTTCGGGGACGACCAGTGGCGGCGCCATGCGCGCGTACGAGTGCATGCCCGAATCCTGCCGATGTTGGAGCATGTTCACCACTTCGGTGAACCGCTTGTATTCGCGGAGTAGGTCTACCAACTCCCGCCCAACATCGTCGTCCTCGATCTCGGCTTCCGGATCGACGTCCGGGCGGGG
>JBDUAL010000029.1:0-9578 GCA_040004685.1 Anaerolineaceae bacterium
GATCGAGCGGCTGCTGGACATGTCGGGGGGCTTTGGCGGGCTGCTTGGGATGGCGCACGAGTGGACGACGTGGGAGAAGACGAAGCACAGCTTCGAGCTCTGGGCGCGCTACGTTGCGCCGCGATTCCAGGGTCAGTTTGACCGAATCAGCGACAGCCAGAAGTATGTTGCCGCGCACCGAGCGACGATCTTTGGGCCGAACGCGGCGGCCATCGGAAAGGCGTTTGTGGATGCGGGTGTGGAGCTGCCCGCCGAGATGGTGGCGAGGATGCAGCGCGGGCGAACATAGTGGGAGGGACAGGGGAGGGCCGTGTCGCGCAGATACAATGGGAAGGCTCCTCTGTCTCCGTGCGGCGCACCAGGCGGTTGAGCATGCTCCGATGAGTGGATGGGCGAGCAGCACGTTCGCATCGATGTCGAATCGTCACTTTCGAGTGCTCTGGGCGGGTTCGTTCCTGGCGTTCGTCGCGTTCTTTATGTCTACTGTGGTGCAGAGCGTGGTCGCCTTCAATCTGAGCGGAAGCAACAAGGCCGTGGGGTTCGTGGTCTTCGCACAAGGCATCGCGCAGTTGGCATTAGGGCCACTTGGTGGCGCGCTGGCCGACCGGCTGTCAAAGAAGGCGGTCATCCTTGTCTGCCAATCCACCATTTTTGCGGCGTTCGTGGTGCTCGGAGTGCTGGTGGCCACGGACGTGATTGAGGTTCTCTACCTGGCGCTTGGCTCGTTTGCGATCGGCATCGCGTTCTCGTTCCTGGGGCCATCGCGACAGGCGTTCATGATGGAGCTGGTGGAACCGAGCCACCGCGGAAACGCCGTTGCGCTCAGCCAGGTGGCGCTGAACGCCTCACGCATTTTGGCACCGCTAATAGCGGGGGTGATGCTCAACGTTGGTTTTCTCGGCGCCGCGGGCGCGTTCTTCGTCATGGGGTTGCTCTACATTGGCGCGATTGCGAATACGATTGCACTGCCCGCTTCCAAGCGTCCAGACGCAGGCAGCCAACGCAGTGTGCTCGGCGACATTGCGAGCGGGCTGGGCTACGTGGCGCGTACGAGCCGTCTACGGCTGCTCGTGCTCTCGTACGTCCTGGTGATCATGTTTGGTTTCACGTACGTGAGTTTGCTCCCGGGGCTGGTCGAAAACCAGCTGCACCGACAGGCGGGAAGCATCACGGTGCTGCTGGGGATCAACGCCGTGGGTGGGCTGATCGCGAGCGTGGGGGTGGCCTCCCGTGCCGATTCGGCGTACGCGCGCACAATTTACAGCTCGATGTGCCTCAGATTTGGAGTCTCGCTAATAGTAGTTGGGTTGGCGCCCAGTTTCCTCGTGCTCATGGCCGCAATGTTCATTGCCGGGTTCGGGGCTGGTGGCTTCCAGACGCTGAACGGCGCAATCGTTTCGCACATCACGGAGCCCGCGTATTTCGGCAGGGTGGTCTCGCTCACGTTCCTGGCATTCGCGGCTTCGAGCATTATCGCTCTGCCCGTCGGGTTCCTGGCGGATGGGGTGGGGGAGCGGGTGACCATCTGGGTAATGGGCGGAGTGGTTTGCGCCCTGACGCTCATTTTCTGGGCGCTCGAGCGTGATACCGCCAACTCAGCGAGGTCGGAGTACCTCGAAACGGGATGACCGGCAGGGGCAAGCGACGGGCGAGAGGCAGTTCGGGCCTGAATCGTGTGTCGAGAACGGGCTCGGCCATCCCGCGCTCGTATACGGGAGAGGCCACGGTTCGTACCATTCGTCGTATAGGAGCGGTAGGAGAACAGGCGATGACCGCAACCGGCGATGGTACTCGGCAATCACCCTGGCAACTGACGACGCCGAGTGGCAGGTCGACCTACGAGGTCTACCGAGACGAGGACGCCTCGCCACCGGCACTGATCTGTACGGTGGGGAAGACGGTGCTGAGCTACCAGTTGCGCTGCATTGACGACCTGTCTGCCATGCTCAAGACCAACGGCGACTGGGTGCTTCTCGGCAGTGCCGACGAGCAGAAGCCGGCTGCGCCGGGGACCGTGGAAGCGTGGGCTCGATCGGCAGCGAATCCGGTTGGCGGCTGGTACGGACCAAAAAAGGTTTTCGAGGCCGCTTTGGTATGTACGTCCCGCCAGTGATGGCCGTGCTTGGGTTGGCTCAAGTGGAAACGAATCCGCGCAACAACAGAATGCGCGCAATCTAGCTGACGACCGTCGACGAGGCGGGTAGAATCCCACCGATGCCTTACGCGACCGTAAACGCCGCCAGAATCTTTTACGAACAACACGGTTCGGGCGAAGACCTCATTCTTTTGCACGGAGCGGGCGGCAACCACCTTTCCTGGTGGCAGCAGGTGGCCGCGTTTTCCGCCAACTACCGGTGCACCGTTTACGACGCTCGCGGCTGGGGTCTTTCGCGCGGTGAGATGGGGGTGGGGCGCTTCTCCCTGGGAACGGATCTCGTGGCACTGATGGACCATCTGGGCATACAGTCTGCGCACGTCGTCGCGCAGTCTATGGGTGGTCGCGCGGTGGCGGGATTGACGCGGATGGCGCCGACCAGGGTGAAGTCGTTGGTGCTCTGCGGGACCACTGCTGGCTGCACTAACGACCGCGTTCGCGAGTTGCAGGACGAACTCAAGGAGGAGCGTGGCGAAGGCGGACTTCGTGAACACGCGCTGGCGAAGCGCTTCGAAGCCGCGAACCCGGGCATGGCGCTGCTCTACCGGCAGATCAACGCAATCAATCCCGCGCGGCCCAAAGGCTTTCTCGGGCGCCCCCCGGCGACGTACCGGGGGAGCATGCACGAGGGCATTGGGGCACTCGGTGTGCCGGTGCTCTTCATGGTTGGCGAATACGACCTGATCACGTCGCCGACCATGATCCGCGAAGCGCAGGGGTTGATCCCCGGGGCGGCCTTCCACGAAATCAAGGATGCGGGGCACTCGGCCTACTTTGAATGCGCGGACGAATGGAACCGGGTTGTGGGCGCCTTTCTCTCCTCGGGGAATACGAAGAAGCCCTGACCGGAAGTTGCCATCTGGTGAACCGCCGGGTTATCGTCTACCTCTTATGGCGTTTCTTCTTCGCTGGTGGCAATCGTTCCTGGACGCACTCTCGTTGGGCGGCGGGGATCGGAACGACGGCTGGGTCGAACCCGGAAACGACATTACGCGGGCGATCCTCTCGGGCGCGATCAGCGATCTGCCGACGTTCCTGAGCGGAGCCGCCGAGCTCCCAACGACAGCTGTCGCGGACGACCCGGGGCCAACAGAATCGGCTGAGCCGCTCGCTGCCGAACTACGGGACGTGCCCGTGGAAGCGCCACCGGTTCCCGAGCAGCAGCGCGAAGCCCCCGCCACCCGGACACGAAAGCGCCGCGGCCGTCACGCAGCTTAGCGGTTCGCTTTATACTGCGAGCATGGCGATTTACGAGTACTACTGTCCCACTTGCCGCGAAAAGTTCGAGGAACGCAAGCCCATGTCGCAGGCCGCAACTGCAACGAAGTGTGCCCATGGCCACGAGGCCGACCGGACGGTGTCTGCGTTTGCGATGGCCCGCACCGGCGCCGGAGAGGATTTCGAGATGCCTTCGGGCGGGGGCGGTTGTTGCGGCGGTGGCGGCGGGTGCGCCTGCTCGAACTGAGCTAGGGCGCGGCTGGCTCGTCGCCAACGGGGCGAATCAGCGGAGCGCCGTGCCGATTCGTGGGTTTACTTGGGCGGGTGGTGACGAGATAGGCGAGGGCAGAGCCAACGATGAGCGCAACTTCAACTAGCGTCAGCCCACCAATGATATAGGTAGACTCCTGCCAGAATTTTTCGGGAAACATCTGGATGAGGCGATCCCGCGACGGATCGAGTCGCCAGAGGTCGTTGTTGAAGACCAATTGATGGAACTTCGTCCATGCGGCATCGAAACCCGTGATCGCGAACACCCCAACGAAAGCGAGGGCAACGAAGCCGACCCCCACACCAGCCAGGGCCTGGGCGGCGAGCGTGCGGAACGACTTCTCCCGTGTCCAGAGATAGACGCAGCTAACGTACGTGATGATGAACGCCAGCGAGAATTCGTTCAGGCGGTAGACGAACCGCATCAGCGTTTTCACGTCCTTCATGTGGGCGATCTCGCGGTCGTTGTAGAGCGGCGCCTCCTGGCCGTCGATCTGAACGGTGGTGGTGAGAAGCGGGGCGTCGTTTTCGAAGTAACGGGCGAGCTCATCCGCTGCCCGGTCCAATTCGGGGAGCGAGACTCCGGTAATGGCGGCAGCGTTGTTCTGGCGGAAGCCGCGTTCGTAGAAGCGCGTCTCGCTGGCGAAGAAGCGGACGTTCGAAGACACAAGAAAGGCCGGGATCGCGAGGACGAAGAAAACTGCGCTCAACCTGGAGAGGAGTGTCATTGGCGGTGTCTGCCTTCCTCCTTGCCCGATCTGCATGGTTGACGCGGTTCGCGTGGGCGTCAAACCGGGGGGCTAGCAGCGGTTCGTGGCGGCGGACAGTGTCTGCTAAACTCGCCTCATCTGCCGGGTTCACGCTCGGCCTGTGCCCCGAATCATCACCATAGTCTGGAGCTACGAATGTGACCATTCAGCAGCGCGACGCGCCCGCACTCGACTTCATTTTCCACCCAAAATCGATTGCGATCGCTGGCGTTTCCGCCAAGGAGACACAGGCGTTTGGAGGTGGTGGCTTCGTTTCATCGCTGCAAGAGATCGGCTTCCGCGGGCCGATCTATCTTATTCACCCGTCTGCCCCGGCGATCCGAGGGTTGAAGTGCTACCGGTCCCTTGGCGACGTTCCAGACGAGGTCGACTACCTGATCTCGTCGGTCAACTCGCGGCACGTGCCTCAGCTGTTGGAGGACGCAATCGCTAAAGGCGTGCGAGTTCTCCATCTGTTTACGGCCGGTTTTGGCGAAACTGGGGACGTTGAACGAACGAAGATGGAGCAGGCGGTCGTCGCCCGGGCGCGCGAGAAAGGGATTCGGATGATCGGGCCAAACTGCATGGGGCTGTATGTGCCCGAGGCGCGACTGGCGATGATGGGGGGCCAGATACCAGAAGCCGGCCCCGTCGGTATGGTTTCCCAGTCTGGGATGAATGCGGGCGAGTTTGTACGCTATGCGATTCCGCGAGGGATTCGCTGCTCGAAGGTGATCAGCTTCGGTAACGGCGCAGATCTGAACGCGGCCGATTTCTTAGACTACCTGGCCGATGACCCAGAGACCGAGATCATCGTGGCTTACCTGGAAGGAATCCAAGATGGTCCGCGACTAGCCCGGGCCATTCGCCGCGCGGGCAAAGCGAAACCGATGGCGATCCTGAAGAGCGGACGGACGGAGGCTGGTTCGCGGGCAGCGAGCTCGCATACGGCGTCACTGGCGGGGTCTCTACAGGTGTTTGACGGGCTCTGCCGGCAGGCTGGGGCATTGCGCGTCGAGAGCCTTGAAGAACTGGTGGATATCTCCGTGACGTTCCGGTTCGTGAAGCGCCTCGGCGGGCCGAACGTGGTGGTGGTCGGCGGGGGCGGCGGCGCCAGCGTCCTGGCGGCGGACGACCTCGCTGCTGTTGGGCTCGAAGTTCCCGCGCTGCTGCCGGAGACCCAGGCGGAACTCGCCAAAGTGACACACGAAGCGGGGACGAGCGTGCGAAACCCGATCGACACGACAAGCCTGTGGGAGGACACGGGGTTCGAAGCGACGTTGATGCCGTGCGCGAAGGCGGCGAACATCGACGTCCTGCTTTATCACACGAGCTTTGGCGGCGGGCCCAATTCGCGGCAGGTGGATGTTCGCCCGCGCATGGAGCGCCAGGTGGCGACGCTGCGAAAGGTGCAGGAAGAGAGCGGGACGCCGGTGGTAGTGGCG
This sequence comes from Anaerolineaceae bacterium, assembly GCA_040004685.1. Classification (GTDB taxonomy): domain Bacteria; phylum Chloroflexota; class Dehalococcoidia; order Tepidiformales; family Tepidiformaceae; genus PNKC01. Next base: position 5,838 of record JBDUAL010000029.1, read on the forward strand.
GTACGGCCTTCGGTGACGGTCGACGCGTTCCAACACGCGCTGGACTTCCAGGAGTTGTGCTGGAAGAACGGGCTGGCCACCTACCCAAGTATCGCCCGTGCAGGGCAGGCGCTGGCGAACCTGCTGGAGTGGCAACGGCGGCAGGTTTCTTAGCGACGGCCGAACTGGCGTTCGATCAGATCGGTGCCGACATGTACGAGGGTGGGGCGGCCATGCGGGCAGGTGCGCGGCGAGGCGGTGCGTTCGAGGTCCTCGACGAGGCGGCGCATCTCGTCTAAGGCGAGGGCCATCCCGGCGCGGACACTGCTGTGGCAGGCGACAGTAGCGGCCGCCCGCTGGAACGGGTCAGTGACTCGCTTTTCGCCGAGCAGCTGATCCAGCACCTGGCGGAGTGCCGTCGCGACATCGGTGTCGCCCAATCCAATCGGGACAGCGCGGACGAGATAGGCGTTCTCGCCGAACGGTTCCGTTTCGAGCCCGAGCAGGGCGAGGCTGTGCCGATTTTCGTCGAGCGTGGCAGCCTGCATCGGATCCAGTTCGGCGACGAGCGGTTCGAGCAGGGGCTGAGAAGGACGCGGTTCGGATTCGGACCTTCGGCGGTGGACGAGCCGGTCGTAGACGACGCGTTCATGGGCGGCGTGCTGGTCGATGAGGTACATCCCATCGGGTCCCTCGGCGACCACGTAGGTACATCCCATCTGTCCGACCACGCGAAGGAGGGGCAGGGTCTCGCGTTGGGTTCGCGCGAGCGAAAGGTGTTCGGCGTCGGCGAAGGGCTGGCCACGGCTGAGTTCCATTCGCGCCTGGCCGGGCTGTGGGGCGAGACGCAAGCTGAGGCGTTCGGCGACGGGCCCCGGCGGCGGTTCATTTGGTTGCCCGTCGGCGCCGACATCGGAGGCAACCCCGATTCCCGTGTGGGCGAACCAGGAGACTGCTCGCGAGCCTTCCAGCGCAGCCCCCACGGCGTGGCGAACGACGCGTCCGACCAGTCGCTCATCACGAAAGCGTACTTCGGCTTTTGCGGGATGGACGTTGACATCGACATCGTCGTCGCCAACGGAGATCGCGAGGGCGGCGATCGGGTGACGGCCGACGGGCAACTGCGACTGGTAGGCATCGACCACCGCGAAAGTGAGCGGACGACTCTGCACCCAGCGACCGTTGACGAAGATCGAAATCGCCGCCCGGTTTCCGCGGTGCAGTGCCGGGGGCGCTACGAGCCCGGAGACGCGAATGCTTTCTTCCTCGTAGTCGACCTGGAGCATCTGCTGGGCGGCATCGGGGCCGTAGACGGCGGCGAAAGCGTGGCGCAGGCCGCCGTCGCCGCTCGTGGAGAGCACCCTGCGGCCATTGGAGGAGAATTGGAAGGAGATTTCGGGGTACGCCAGCGCGTAGTGCGATGCGAGCACCGTGATTTGACGAGACTCGCCCGCCACCGACCCGAGGAACTTGCGGCGCGCCGGGAGTCTGCCGAACAGGTCACGAACGGCAAAGCTCGTGCCGACCGGGGCCGGGCGACCCGAACGGCGGACGACTCGCGCGTCGACGAAGGTGGCGACGACGCCGACCGGCTCGGAAGCGGCGCGGCTGGTGATCTCGACGTCCGCCGCGGCGGCGATTGAGGGCAATGCCTCTCCGCGAAACCCAAGCGTGTGCACATGGCCGAGATCTTCGAGGCCGTCGATCTTGCTCGTAGCGTGGCGTTCGAACGCGATTTCGAGCTGTTCCGGTGGGATGCCTCGTCCATCATCGACGACGCGAATCAGCCGGATGCCGCCCTCTTCGATCTCCAGCGAGATTCGCTGACTACCGGCGTCGATCGAGTTGTCCAAAAGTTCGCGAACGACGGATGCGGGACGTTCGATCACCTCGCCGGCGGCGATACGGGCGGCCACATCGGGCGGCAGCACGCGGATCGACCTCGGGGCATCGGGACGCGACCGTGCGGTCATGGCTGGGCGGAGACTGCCCGAGCAAGCGCACGGAGCTCGTAGAGCTTCTGAATCGCCTCGATCGGGGTGATGCTGTCGACGTCGAGCTGCGCGAGGGCCTCGTCCGCGGGGGAGGGTCCCCCAAAGAGCGCCGGTTGTCGGACGTGGCCGTTACTGGAAGCACGGTGCGCCGGTTGAAGTCCGCCGGGGCCCGACTCAAGCTCTGTGAGAAGGTGCTCGGCGCGCGAGACGACGGCAGCCGGGAGTCCGGCCAATCGAGCCACGTGGATGCCGTAGGATCGATCGCTCGGCCCTGGCATAATGCGGTGCTCGAATACGACATCACCCTCGTCTTCGCGGACGGCTACGTGAGCGTTGCGAACGCGCGGGAGCACTTCAGCGAGGGAGGTGAGCTCGTGATAGTGCGTGGCGAAGAGCGTACGCGCGGCCACTTCGCTTCGGTTGTGGATGAACTCCACGACTGCGCGGGCGATTGCCATGCCATCGAAAGTGCTGGTGCCACGGCCCACTTCGTCGAGGATGATCAGTGAGGCGGGCGTGGCCTGGTGGAGGATCTGTGCGGTTTCGACCATTTCGACCATGAACGTCGACTGGCCAGCGGCGAGATCGTCCTGGGCGCCGATACGCGTGAAGATGCGGTCGAACAGCGGCAGTTCGGCCTCGGTTGCGGGCACGAACGAGCCTGCCTGGGCCATCAACGCGATGAGCGCGATCTGGCGAAGGAAGGTGGACTTACCGCTCATGTTCGGGCCCGTGAGGAGCATCACCTGGCACTGGTCATCGAGCAGACAATCGTTCGGGACGAATCGACCGGCTTCGAGGGCGGCTTCGACGACGGGGTGACGGCCACCGACGATTCGGATCTGGTCAGCACCAATCGATGGCCGAACGTAGTTGCGGTCGGAGGCCACTTCGGCGAGGACGAGGACGAGGTCGATCAGGGCGACGGCCTCGGCGACGGCCTGGAGTTGGACCAGTCCGGCGGCGAGCGTTTCGACCAGCTGGGAGAAGGCGAGACGTTCTAGTTCGACGAGGCGGTCACGCGCACCAACGAGGCGAGATTCGTGCTCTTTCAGTTCTTCGGTGACGTAGCGTTCGGCGCCGACGAGCGTCTGCCTTCGCTGATAGTGTTCGGGCACGGCGATGCTATTCGCAGCCGAGATCTCGATGTAGTAGCCGAACACCTTGTTGTGGCCGACCTTGAGCGAGCGGATGCCTGTGCGTTCGCGCTCGAGGCGCTCAAGACCGAGGAGGAAACCGCGGGCGTCGCGGGTGAGGCCACGGAGGGAGTCTATCTCCGGGCTGAAGCCGGGACGGATGACCCCACCTTCGTCGAAGCCGGTTGGAGGATCTTCGTCGAGTGCGGCAGCGAGGGCGAGCAGCGGGTCGGCGGCGGCGCTGAAGTCGGAGAGCGCCTGCTTCACGAGCGGAGGTGATTCTGGGCGGGAGGCGATGGCACCAAGGTCCAAGACGGCGCGCAGACCGAGGCGAAGGCCGGAGAGGTCACGAGGAGTTGCGGAGCGGGCGCCGACCTTGCCGGAGAGGCGACCGATGTCCGGCATTCCGCGCAACACCGAGTGGCACTGTTCGCGCTCTATTGGGTGGGAGAGGGCCCAGGCAATCGCGTCGTAGCGCGCTTCGAGTTGGGCGGCATCGCGCAACGGATGACTGAGCCAGCCGCGCAGCAAGCGGCTGCCCATGGCGGAGCGGCAGTGGTCCAGCACGCGGACGAGCGACGAACTGTGACCGTGCTGCGGGAGGACATCGAGGTTGCGAAGGGTGTGGTCAT
>JBDUAL010000410.1:0-2851 GCA_040004685.1 Anaerolineaceae bacterium
GTCGCGGGATCGCTATTCACGGACGTCCGTCTACTGGCCGCGATCGGCGATGACTTCCCGGAGAAAGAACTGACGAAACTCGACCGGCCAGGCATCGACTTGGCCGGCCTGGTAGTTACTCCGGGGAAGACCAGCCGCTGGGGCGGACGCTACCACTACGACATGAACACGCGGGACACCGTGTATACGGAGCTTGGTGTGAACATGGGCTGGCAACCGGAGCTTCCGAAGGGCTGGGAGGATTCGCGGACTGCGTTTCTTGCAGCAGGGGATCCGCTTCTCCAGCGCCGGATCCTCGGCGACCTGTCCGCGCCCCGCTCAACGATGGTGGACACGATCAAGTTCTTCATCGACGGCGCTCTGAACGAACTGAGGGAGACCCTGCGCCACGCCGACTTCGTGGCCCTCAATGAAAGCGAGGCGCGAGAGATCGCCTCTACACCAAGCATTGCCAAAGCGGGCCGCGCCTTACTCGCAAGCGGCGTCCGCGGCGTGATTATCAAGCTCGGAGAGTATGGTGCCGCGCTGGTCACCGCCGATGACTACTTCGTGGCCCCGGGCTATCCGCTGGAAGACGTAGTGGATCCCACGGGCGCTGGGGACGCATTCGCGGGTGGCTTCATGGGTTACCTGGACACTGCCGCGACGGTGAATGGCGCAGACGTGCGCCGCGCAGTCATCTACGGCTCGGTCGTTGCGTCCTTCTGCGTCGAAGGATTCGGCCCCAGCCGCCTACTGACGCTAACGAAGGACGAGGTCGACTCGCGATACCAGGAGTTCCGTAAGCTTACCTACTTCGAGGCGGCGGACTGATGGCCGAACGGGAGGTGCGGTGGCAGAGCAATGCGCAAACGCGGCTCGACTTCATCGTCCAGCCCGTGCGCGAAATCCAGGCCATTCGCAGCCTTCTGCTGCCCCGGATCGAGTACACCGCCTACGCCTTGGGACAGTTGGAACCCGCACTCTTCCCGCGCACTCGCTGGTTTTGGGCCCGTGGTTCGACTGGGACCGGGCTCGTATTGCACAGCCGCGGCGGACTCGGCGACGCGTCGTTCGTTATGGGCGATCCCGACGCCGTGGCGGCGATCCTTTCGATCCATCCTGGTCCTGCGCAGACGTACGCTACGTGCCAACCACAACACCTTGAGGTCTTGCGGGACGTGTATCGGCTGGCCAGCCAACAACCCATGATCAGAATGGCAGTGCGGGCGGATACCTTCGTGCCCGAAAAGCAGCTAAGCGCGATCGCGTTAAACGGCCTGGATATTCGTCGCGTGAACTCGCTCTATGGCAGCGAGGGTGGTCCGAGCTACTACATTCCGGAGCACATTGAGAGCGGCGTTTACCGTGGAATCGTCGCTGAGGGACGCCTGGTCGCAGTCGCCGGTACGCATGTGGTCTCGCGGCAGGAAGGTGTGGCCGTGGTGGGCAACGTGTTCACTCACCCCGCCTACCGCGGCAGAGGGTACGCGACAGCCGCCACCAGCGCCGTGACCGAATCGCTCCTCAACTACTGCGAGCACGTGGTGTTGACGGTGGACCCAACCAACTCCCCGGCCGTGGCAAGTTACGCAAAACTTGGCTACCGCGAAGTCTGCCAGTTGGTTGAAGCGAGCGCCGCGCGAAAGGATCCCTCCGGGGTTGCCGCGTCCATGCGGCGTTGGCGCGCGGCTATGAGAGGGCGGAAGTATGATGGTTCCTTCGTGACGCTTAGCGACCGCTAACGCCACCCTGAGAGAACAACGAACAGAGTTGACCGGCCTGGTGAGTCAGGTGTGGTGAGGTAAAGAATGCCCGTCCCCAACGATATCGCGAACATCAAGCTGGCGGCCGAGGGCGTGCGCCGGATCGAATGGGCGGAGCGCGAGATGCCCGTGCTACGGCTCATCCGCGAACGCTTCAAGCGTGAGCAGCCGCTAAAGGGCATTCGGATGACCGCCTGCCTCCATGTGACCACCGAGACCGCAAACCTCGCGATCACTCTCAGAGACGGCGGTGCGGATCTGCGGCTCTGTGCCAGCAACCCCCTCTCCACACAGGATGACGTTGCGGCGGCCTTGGTCCACGACTTCGGCATCTCGGTTTTCGCGATCTGTGGCGAAGACAACGAGACCTACTACAAGCACATCCACCAGGCTCTTGAGCATGCCCCTCAACTGACGATGGACGACGGCGCTGACGTGGTGGCGGTGGTCCATAAGGATCGCCGTGACCTGCTGCCAGGAATCTCCGGCGGCACCGAGGAGACGACCACCGGCGTTATCCGGCTGCGGGCGATGGCGGCTGATGGCGCGCTAGGCTACCCAATCGTGGCGATCAACGAAGCGGACACAAAGCACCTCTTCGACAACCGCTACGGCACCGGCCAGTCGACGATCGACGGCATCATCCGGGCCACTAACGTCCTTCTCGCCGGCAAGAACTTCGTCGTCGCCGGCTACGGTTGGTGCGGGCGCGGAGTCGCCAGTCGCGCTCGCGGCATGGGCGCCCAGGTCATCGTCACCGAAGTCGATCCCGTGAAAGCGCTCGAGGCCGTGATGGACGGCTATCGCGTGATGCCGATGGCGACCGCGGCCGAGGAAGGCGATATTTTCGTGACACTGACGGGTGACGCGAACGTCATCGACCGTGCTCACCTGGAGGCGATGAAGGACGGTGCAATCCTCGCGAACAGCGGCCACTTCGACAGCGAGATCAACCTGAAGGCTCTGTCCGCGATGAGCGAAGGCCGGAAGCGCGTGCGGGACTCAGTTGAGGAGTTCCGCCTCTTGGACGGTCGAAAGCTGTTCCTCCTTGGTGAGGGTCGGCTGGTGAACCTCGCTGCGGCGGAGGGTCACCCCGCGGCGGTGAT
>JBDUAL010000411.1:0-2843 GCA_040004685.1 Anaerolineaceae bacterium
GGGGAGGACGATGGCGTTCATCCCGAATTTCAGCCTCTTGGTTCGTCCGGCGATGACGCCGAACGCGGCTATCGTTTCCAGATTTGGCTGCGGCGAGACGAGTCGCTCGCTCAACCAGACGGAGTCAACGCCACTTTTCTCGCAGAGATCTATCCATTCGAGAAATGCGTCCGACGTGGAAAACGGGAAACCCGCGATGCCCAGACCGATCCCGATGCTCATTTGAAGCTCCGTTGGCTGATACAACTACTGTAAAGCGTCTGTGAAGCAGTGGCGCTGAGGTCCGTCATGAACGGAACTGGTCGAAGAAGCGCGAGATATGCTCGTGCAGCGCGGGCTCGGCGACGAGCAAGCCGCGGATATATGGGTCAGGCTGGTTGAATGCGAGCGGTTCCCCTAGCACACCGGTCACACGCAAACCGGCGGCGAGGCAGAGCGCGGCACCCGCGGCTACGTCCCACTCGCTTCGGCCGGTCCCAGTGACGCATACGTCGCCTTCGCCTTCCGACAAGAGCGCGAGACGGTACGCGACGCTGCCTATGCCCCGCGACTTGGCGCCCCGAGGCAGCGGAGGGATGTCGTTGGTGCGATGCTCGCCACGACCGACCAGGGCTTGAAACTTGGTAGGCAGCACCTTCCGCGGCGGTCGCTCGTCCGTGCCGAGGCAGGAGGCTGCGGAGAGTCGGTCTGTGGCAGGGTTGTACACGACGCCCAGGGCCGGAGCGCCGTTGATGACCAGCCCGATCGAGATGGCGTATTCGGGAATGCCCTGGAGGTATTCGCGTGTCCCGTCGATCGGGTCCACCACCCAGACACGCTCCTTGTCCAGGCGATGAGCCGTGTCGGTGTGCTCTTCGCTCAGCCAGCCGGTGTCCGGAAACGGCTTGGTGAGTGCTTCGTGAAGCATTTCGGCGGCGAGGATATCGGCTTCGGAGACGAGTTCCCAGCCTTCCTTCCGGCCGTAGCGCACGCCTTCGATACGGAGGCGGAGCACCTCAGCCCCGGCCGCGCGACCAGCAGCGACGGCAACGGCCAACTCCGCTTCCAAGTTCAGCTCAACCACTGAGTGTTATCCGGGGCTTAGGCGAAGGCAGCGAAGATCTCTTCAAAAGCCTTGATCTGCCCACCCCTAGTCGAAGATGGGACGACGATTGGCGTTTTTACGCCTGCCGCGAACCATGCCTCGAGGCCCTCTCGTACTTCGGCGACCGAGCCGTAGAGGGTGGAATCGGATAGCCATCGGTCGGACATGAGACCGGCAATCTTGTCCCGTTCGTCGGCGGCGAGGACCTTTTCGATCGCTTCCATCTCTTCGCGGTAGCCGGCCTCCTTCCAGTAGTTCCGATAGTTGGGCAGCATGACGTAGCCCGAGAGGGTGCGGCGCATTACTGCGGCAGCGGCTTCGCGATCGTCATCGATGCAGGTCGGGATCATGTCGCCGATGTAGAAATCGCCGGTCCGTTTCTCTGCCGGGATGGCGCTGAGGGATTCCGCCATGTGGGAACGTGACGCATTCGCCCAGACTGCACCCTCTGCCACTTCGACGGCGAGGCCGACCATCTTCTTGCGCAGGGTGGCGAGGACGATCGGGGGCAGCGGGCCCCACTGTTGGGTGCCCTCGCGCATCTTTTCGATGTAGTCGCGCATGTCGCTAAGCGGCTTGCCAACGTCTGCGCCAAGGCGTTCGTTAGCGGGTGCGTGGCTCACTCCAATGCCGAGGTAGAAGCGGCCATCACTGATCTCGTGGATGTAAGACGCGGCCTGGCCCAGATCGAGTGCGTTGCGGGCGTAGATGTTGGCGATCGCGGTGCCGAAGCGAATCTCGTTCGTTGCGTGCGCGATGGAGAGGCAAAGGCCAACGCCGTCACCGAAGCTGGCACAATAGATGCCCTGGAAGCCTCGCTTTTCGATCTCCTGGGCCAGTTCGACCGTGGCTTTGCGGCGGCCGGCGACGGCGGCGAGCGAGAGTGCGGGCATCTGAGGCATGGTTAGTCTCCGGTGGATTGGGGTGTAGACCGACTATAGAGGCGCGTTGGCTGACGGAGAAATGACGATAAGCCGCTCTCGATGCGCTAGTCGTTTTGCCGGTAGCGCAGCATCCGTCCCGCGCCAACGCCCGTGTGTTTGCCATCCTCGTAGGCGATTTCGCCGTTGACGACGACCAGTTTGATGCCGACAGGTTCTTGCTTCGGCTCCTTGTAGGTCGCCGTGTCACGGACGGTGTCGGGGTCGAAGAGCACGAGGTCGGCCCAGTAGCCCTCGCGCACGTAGCCGCGCCCTACCATGCCGAAACGCTCGCAGGCGAGGCTGGTCATGCGCCGGATCGCCTCTTCGAGCGTAATGATTCCGCGTTCGCGGACGTACTGGCCAAGCACCCGCGGCATCGTGCCGAAGAGGCGAGGATGCGGCCGGCCATTGAGGTCGGGGATGCCGTCTGAGCCGATCATCACGCGCCGGTCGCGCAGGTTCGTTTCGATGTCCGCCTCATCGATGATGAAGTGGGTGCAGATCACGTTCGCGCCCCGTGGCGTACCAAGGATCTGACGGACGGTTTCGGCGACGTTCCAACCGTGCGCTTGGCCGATCTCGGGGATCATCTTGCCTTCAAGCGTTGTGTCATCCGGGCAGCTGTTGATCATCACGTTAGTCGCCCACTCGACGTCGATGTTCTCAAGATTGACGTACTGCCACATCGGGCCGCTACCCGCCGTGTAGGGGTAGATATCGAGGGTCACGCTCATCCCTACGGCCTCGGCCCGGTCTATGCGCGCGAATGACTCGCCGATCCGTCCCCAGTTCCGTTTTCCGGCGGCTTTGTGGTGTGAGATGTGGAGACCGATGCC
>JBDUAL010000412.1:0-2842 GCA_040004685.1 Anaerolineaceae bacterium
GTTCGGAACCTCGCTCGAAGCGGAAAGCACTTCTCTCCCGTAGGCCGCGGTCATAAGCACTGGCGAGGCCGACCGCTCGAGATACATCTGGTCTTCTGCGTTCGCGATCAGCGCGCGCGGCGTCTCGTAGCCGCGGTAGGCGGCAACTCCGCAGCTGATGCGGGTAGGGAGCCGCGCTAGCGTCCCGTCCACCACCTCGATGCGGCCGATCGCGTCACGCGCGTTGCCCAGCATCAGCCTTGCATCGAGTTCATCCATTCCCGGGAAAACCACCACAAACTCGTCGCCGCCAAAGCGCGCAAATGCCGCCGGGGGCGCGATGTGCGCGCCGAGCTCTTCGGCCACGCGCGTGAGCACGCGGTCGCCTGCCTCATGTCCGACGAAGTCGTTGAGGAGTTTGAAGTTGTCTAGGTCCAGAAAAGCCGCAGTGAGAGGAGTACCGCCGCACTTCGCAACTTCGACCGCCTCAACAATGAACTCATCGATGAAGCGACGGTTGGGACAGCCCGTGAGGGCGTCTGTGTAAGCCAATTGGCGGTACGCCGTCGCCTGTTCAGCCTCCACCTGGCGCGTCCGATTGGCCACCGACTTCTGGAGCACGTGCCAAAGAATATCGGCGTCGAACGGTTTACCCAGGAAGTCATCCGCTCCCGCCTTCATAGAACGCACGGCTACTTCGACATCCACGAAGCCGGTAATCGCAACGATGCCGCAGTATGGCGAAAGTGCGCGAGCCCGCGCTATCACCTCGAGTCCGCTCATATCGGGAAGGCATATGTCGGCGGCGATAGCATCGAAACTTGAGCTGTCCAGTGCCTCAAGCGCCGCTTTACCGCGCCGCACGACGGTGATCGCCTGAGTGGAAGGCCCGAGCGCGCGTTCGATCAATCGTCCGAGAGAAACGTCGTCTTCGACAATAAGCACCCGCAGTGCAGCGCTGTCGGCCGAGCGGAGGAAAGCATCCATCCTAACGGTTATCGGTTCTTGCGGGCCGTTCGGACAGCCCCAACTCGTATCTAGTGACGGGGTTCGGAAGTGGCCGCCGTCGGCCTCGTCACCCAGATTCTCCCTGCAACTTGTGTGCCCATCACCACGGAGCGGCCCCCCAGCCGTGCGGTTACGGTCCCTCTATAGAGGGCAACTGACTCAAGGAGCACGAACGTCCCCGGGCGGATACCTTCTTGACCAAAGAACCTGAGTAGTTGTTCATCCTCTTCGAACACGCGGTCGATTTCGACCGTTGCGCCTTCGGCGATGTCTGCCAGCGTGGTCATCGGCAGCTTGCGTGGGACGCCTGGCCCTGGAATGGGGTAGCCGAAAGGGCTTCGCGTGGGCCGTCCCAGGGTTTCGAAGAGGTGCGGCTCGGTGACGTCCGAGATGCCGTGTTCGAGGAGGTGCGCTTCTTCATACGCGCGCCACCACGGCACCTTCAACACGTCCGTGATCAGGCACTCAGCCAGGCGGTGTCGGCGAACCATCTGTTCAGCCCGGTGCATCCCCTCGCTCGTGAGACGAATGACCTTTCGGCTGTCCTGTTCGACCAATCCATCCCTCAAGAGGCGTTTGAGCATCCCGGCCACCGACGGCGGCGTGATCTCCAGCCGATCCGCCAGCCGCACCGCGATCACATCCTGGCCCTCATCATGGTGCAGGCGGTAGATCGTAGTGAGGTAGTCGTCGCTCGCGACGTTCGTGACCTGTTTGGGCATGGCGAAGCCGATCGTGACACGTCATCGGGCTACGGCCACGCGTGGGCCCCGCTGCTTGTGTCCGCCCACGAAGGCTAGGCAGCGCGACGGATCGAACGCTTCTCGGCCATGTGCAGTGGGACCACGGTGCGGCTGGTGACCTGGTCCCTCAGCCACGCGACCACACATGGCGTGAGTGAGCCGTTCGCTTCACAACAACCGGCGCATCGCGCCGCGCGGTTGGCTTCTTCGTATGGGCAACTCTCTGGGCGTACCTGATCCATGGCAATCCTCCTCGGGTGTCTGTTGTTGTATCGGCAGGGCACGGAGGGTTGATTAGCGGTAACGGTTTGTGGGCCGCGTTGACGGCGCCCCCGTTGCCCACCGCACTTCGGTACCCGTCGGCAAACGAATTCCCAAACGTCCGTCGCCGACGTAGAGTATTGACGTTACCGAGAGCAAGGAGGCCCCATCTCATGGCTGCTAACCCGATTACCGAATCCGGACTGGATCTTTCATGGCTCAATCTCTATCACGATGCCGCCTCCGCCACACCCGGCAAAAAAGGTCTGACTCTCAAGGAGATTAATCAGGGCCGCTATGGCGACGCAGCGCGTGGCGCTGGTGACATGACGTACAGGATGCGCGGCGCGCTCGCACGTCCCGGCGCGCAGCGCTTCGGTCCAACTTACATGTCGAAGTCTGACGTCTGGTCGGAGAACTGCGTCATGCTCTACGAGGAGGCGACCCAGCGGCAGTGGTCTTCTGCTCGAGACATCCCGTGGGACACCCTCGAGACCCTCCCGGATGAGGTCGAGCGGGCGATGTGCCAGCTCTGCACCATGCTCACCGAGGTGGAGTTCATCGCCGGCGACGTTCCGGGACAGTGGATGCCGTTCGTCAGCGCTCAGGACTTCGAGGCCGGGCTTTTCCTGATGTCCCAGATCATGGACGAAGCGCGTCACACTGATGTCTTCCGCAAGAGAGCCCTGTACAACGGTGGCGGACTGCTGGCGCAGGGCGCCGGCCTCGGTCTGCGTACGCTTTTGGAAGCTCGCGACTTCACCGAGATGTCAGTTCTCATGCACGTCCAGGCAGAAGGCTTCGTGCAGTCCATGTTCCGAATGGGCGAACTGATCGGGCAGACCGATGCC
>JBDUAL010000413.1:0-2835 GCA_040004685.1 Anaerolineaceae bacterium
ACCTCTTGCTCAAGGATCGGGAAATCGCGCTGAATGCGCACGATGTCCAGTCTCGTTGGGGTCAGCACGGCACGTCCACCTCGACCGAGCCCGCAACGACACGCGTTGGGTAAGTGCGCACCGGACGGACCGCAGGGAGGGCGAGCACCTTGCCGGTGCGCACATCGAACCTTGCGCCGTGACGCGGACACTCAATCGAGTAGCCCTCAAGCGCTCCCTGGTCCAGAGAGCCGCCGTCGTGCGTACAGATGTCGTCGATCGCGTGAAAGGCCTCGCCCGTGTTGCAGAGCGCGATCTGTCGCCCGCCGGCATCCACTACGTTGGCCGTCCCGACTGCAAGGTCGCTCGCCTTCGCAACGCTGATCCACGGCATTAGCGGCTCTCCAGCTTCTCGTCGAGGATTTCGGTCAGTTCGTCGCGCAGCGCTTCGTCTTTCACCCGTCCCAGCACCTGGCCAAGGAACGCGCGGACGAGCAGTGCCTCCGCGTTGGCGTGCGGAATGCCGCGAGTTTGCAGGTAGTAGAGCTGCTCTTCGTCTACGGGGCCGGCCGTCGCGCCGTGGGAGGCGCGGATAATGTCGTTCGTAAGAATTTCGAGCACCGGGTCGCTGTCTGCCTTTGCGGTCTTACTCAGCAACAAGTTGCGGTTTTCCTGGTTGGCGTCGCCGTTGCGCGCGCCAAGGCCAATGCGAGTCAGCCCGTAGTAGACACTCCGGGCGTGATCGGTCAGTGCGGACTTGTACATCAGGTCGCTGCGCGTATCCGCGCCGATGTGGTCCTGGAGGGTGAAGAAGTCCGCATGCTGCGTACCGTTGCCAAACGCCACTCCGAGAAGTTCGCTAGACGAGCCGCGACCTTCAAGTGAGCACTCGATATGGCCCTTCACCACCTGCCCACCGGTGACCACGTTCAGGTTCCAGAACGCCGAGTCGCGGTCCGTGACCAGCCGCTGATCAGAAAAGACCTGTGTCTTCGCGCCCCAGCGGTGCAGCGTCACGTAACGCACTTCCGAGGCGGGACCGGGGATCACTTCGACCACTGGCAAGACAACGATGTCGCCTTCACCCGAGCGGCAGTCTTCGACCACAGTCACCCGGCTGTTCGCTCCCGTCACGATTAGCGTGTGCGGCGTCCCCAACTGCTTCGAACTCGAAAATTCGCGGCCAATGCGAACCGCCTGCCCCGCCTCCGTGTTCGCAGCCACGTCCACCACCACGACATCGCGCAGGAACGCATAGTGCAGCGCATCGAGACGGCTCCGGCCCGGCGTAACCGTCTTCCCAAGATGCTTCTCAGCAGTCGCCTGGATCTTGGCGTCGCCATCCGCGACGGTCGCCACGACAACTCCGGGGGCGTTCCCCGCCAGCGTCAGCTTGCCGGCAGTCGGCGGGTACTCGTCGAGTTGGAGCCCGCTGATGTCTAGATACTTCCACGGGCGTTCGCGTCGTGAATCGGGCATGCCCAACTGTCCGGCTAGTCGCGCGCCTTCCGCCCGGAGGGCCCCCAGCCACGTTGCGTCGCGGTTGTCTAGCCCGAGGGCCCTGCTTACCGCTTCGATGCTCTTCGTTTCAGTCGCAGAACTCATCTGCCCATCCTTTGGTTCTTCGGCGCGCCACGCAGATCGCGGCGCTATCGCCCCTCGTACACCGTGACAAAGGGCCGTGCTGTGAAGGGATCCTGGCGCCCGGCAAGCGAGACGCCCCGGGCTAGCCCACCGAGCCTTCCATCTGGAGTTCGATCAGCCTGTTCAGCTCCACCGCGTACTCCATCGGAAGCTCCTTGACGATCGGCTCAACGAAGCCGTTGACGATCATCTTGGCGGCGTTTTCTTCGCTCATTCCGCGGCTCATGAGATAAAACAACTGGTCCTCACCGAGCTTCGAAACGTAGGCTTCGTGCTGAATATGGACGTCGCTGGCATCAATCTCCATCGTCGGATACGTATCCGAACGCGACTCTTCGTCCAACAGCAACGCATCGCAGCGCACGTTGGACTTCACGTTCTCGCAGCCTTCGTAAACCTTCAGCAGGCCGCGGTAGCTAGTGCGACCGCCGTGGCGGCTGAGTGACTTCGAGATGATCGTCGATGTCGTGTTCGAAGCGGCGTGGACAACCTTGCCGCCCGCGTCCTGGTGTTGGCCCTCGCCAGCAAACGCCAGCGAAAGAATCTCGGCGTGAGCGCCTTCACCCATCAGGTAGACGCTCGGGAACTTCGTCGTCAACTTCGAGCCGAGGTTGCCATCGACCCACTCCATGACTGCGTTCTCGTAGGCCGCCGCGCGCTTGGTCACCAGGTTGAACACGTTGTTCGACCAGTTCTGGATCGTGGTGTAGCGGACGCGAGCGTCTTTCTTCACAATGATCTCTACCACCGCGCTGTGCAGTGAGTCCGTGCTGTAGGTCGGGGCGGTGCAACCTTCCACATAGTGAATCTGGCTGCCTTCGTCGGCAATGATGAGCGTCCGTTCGAACTGGCCCATGTTCTCGGTGTTGATGCGGAAGTACGCCTGCAGGGGAATGTCTACCTTGACGCCCTTCGGCACGTAGATGAACGAGCCGCCGCTCCAAACCGCGCTGTTCAGGGCCGCGTACTTGTTGTCCCCCGGCGGGATAATCGTGCCGAAGTACTCCTTGAAGATGTCTTCGTGTTCCTTCAGCGCCTGGTCCGTGCCGAGGAAGAGGACGCCGAGCTTCTCGAGGTCTTCACGAATGTTGTGGTAGACCACTTCCGAGTCGTACTGCGCGCCCACGCCAGCGAGGAACTTCTTCTCCGCCTCCGGGATGCCGAGCTTGTCGAACGTGTTCCGGATGTACTCCGGCACGTCATCCCAGGAGC
>JBDUAL010000414.1:0-2823 GCA_040004685.1 Anaerolineaceae bacterium
ACTCGGGATAGCGGCTGGAGGAGGCCTTCATCCAGCGCAACAGCATGCGCATCTCGGCGATGCGTTTGCCGCGGGCGTCGTCCATCTCCGTTTCGAACCACATGTACTCAGTCTTTGGGCTCTGGCCCAGTGCGACGACGTGCCCGTTGACCGTGTAGTCCGTCTCAACCTGTACAGGGCCGTTGATGTTGCGCAGTTCGATCGCCCCAAACAGTCCGACGGCGGAGCCGATGTTGCCGCGTAGAGTTGCAACTGATTTCGCGTAGAGCAGCTGAACCATCGCCGCAGGCGTCGCGATCGAATTGCCCCAGGGCGAAGGCTGGCTATACCAGGGCAGGTTTTCGGTGATTCGGTCCAGCCGCTCCGCCTGGGTGGCCGCCGTCAGTCGCACGGTGACCGAATCGAACTTCTGGCCTGGCTCGATGCCTGCCAGCAGTCGCAGTTCGCCGGCGTCGAAGCGGTCTAGGGGGCGGCGTAAGAGTGCGGTTGGCTCGGGTGGATCGCCGAGGGAAGCAGTGCCTTCGGCCACGCGCATGCCGTCCTCGCGGTTCACCCAAACATCGATCTGCGCGTCCTTGGCGCCCTTCGGAGGAACGGTCACGTGGGCTTGCACCGCTTCGCGGTCCGTGGTGGCGTTGATGAAGTAGGTGGAGAGAGTGCCGTGTTCGAACCATCGCGGTCCGAACGCCTCCAGAAGCAGGGGCGGGAAAAGCTCCATGTGAATCGAACCGGCAACTGTGCCGCCGCGGAAGCCGAGCTTGGATGCCGTCGCGTCGTCGTGAATGCTGCCTTTGGCGTCGTGGCTGCCGTTGATCGACCGCCGCAATGGCCCGGAGATGATGCCGTCGGTGTTGGTGCTGGCCTGTTCCGTTGTCATGGTGGTCTCCTGAGTGGAATTGTTGGGCGAAGGGTACTCCGTCGAATCAGGGTTGTCTGCGGCGTTCATTTCATTGGGTTCGTATGCCCCGCGACGCACGCCAGACGGTCGAGTTGTTGACGCGCGACACGCAACAGGATTAGCGTTTCAGCATCTGGCGGAATAACACATTCGGTAAATTACTCAACGTTGTTCTCCAGCCAAGGAGTAGTCGATGACCGTCATGCTCTACGTCGGAACCCATGGCCCGGACGACCCGACTCGCGCAACCTTCCCGTTCCACTTTGCCAAAGGGGCGTTGGACGCAGGCTTCACCGCCAAGGTGTTCCTGGCGGGCGATGCTGCTCTGCTTCTGAAGGAGTCGATCGTCAACGAGATTCGCGGCGTAGCCGTCCCGCCCCTGGCCAACTTGATGAGAACGGTCGTGGAAGGTGGATGCGAAGTCCACGTCTGAGGTGGTTGTGCGGTTGCCCGTGGGGTGGCCGATGCAGACCTGGCGCCGCTGAAGGCGAAGTTCGTTAATCCCAAAATGGTCGCCGAGGAGATGGCCGCCGCCGACCGGGTGGTCACGTTCTGAGGAGGAACCGGTGAGCGCAGAATCAATCGGTATCGCCGAGGTCGATCGCGAAGAGTTGCGGTGCCGCGTCTCCGAAAAATATCGCGACGTTGCCCTCAATCCCGAACTGGGCTTCCACTTCCACACTGGCGCACCCCTGGCCCGGATGCTTGGTTACCCGGACGATGTTGTTGCTCCATTGCCCGCCGGTACCGTCGATTCTTTCGCGGGCACCGGTAATCCGTTCGTCTTTGGCGAACTTCAGCCTGGAGAAACGGTCGTCGATGTTGGCTGTGGGGCAGGCTTCGATACGTTGATAGCGGCCACGCAGGTTGGATCGGCCGGGCGAGTCATCGCCGTGGACATGACGGCCGAGATGAGGATAAAAGCCGAGGCCGGGGCTCGCTCTCTGAACCTCGCGAATGTAGACGTTCGCGAAGGTTTTGCTGAGGCGCTGCCCGTGGCCGGCGGCACGGCTGATGTCGTCATCAGTAATGGGGTAGTGAACCTCTGTCCCGACAAGCAGGCCGTCTTTCGCGAGCTGTTCCGAGTGCTCAGGCCTGGAGGCCGGATCCAGATCGGCGACATCCTCGTCCATACGGAGGTTCCGCAGGGTGCGAAAGATGACATCGACCTCTGGAGTGGCTGAATTGCCGGCGCTCTGCTGGAAGCAGAGTGGCGCCAAGTGCTGGCGCTGACTGGTTTCGTCGATGTGATCATGTCGAACGAAGTCGATGTGTTTTCCGGGAGCAAACATGAGTCGGACGCCAAACAGTTCGACACTCGCGGCGTGACCGTCTTCGCGCGCAAACCATCATGAACGCGCTTTAAACTGGCCGGCGGGTGCCACTCGCCAACCGCGGCGCTCGGCCCGAAGATTGACGTGCCGCGCCCCAAGCCGTGGAAACCGGGAGGCTTCATGGACTTCGAACCAACGGAAGAGCAGCAGCAGGTGCGCATACAGGCGAAGGCGCTCGCCGCCCGCTTTGATGACGCCTACTGGCGGCGGTGCGACAAAGGGCACGAGTTCCCCTGGGAATTCTACCGTGCGTTCGCCGACGCGGGCTGGCTGGGAATCGCGATTCCAACGGAATATGGGGGCGCCGGACTCGGCATTACGGAGGCCTCGATCCT
The DNA here is from genome assembly GCA_040004685.1 of Anaerolineaceae bacterium. GTDB lineage: Bacteria > Chloroflexota > Dehalococcoidia > Tepidiformales > Tepidiformaceae > PNKC01. Next base: position 2,568 of record JBDUAL010000414.1, read on the forward strand.
GCTCGAAGAGGTGGCCGCTTCCGGCGCGGCGATGAACGGCGCGACCGCGCTGCACCTCACGATTTTCGGCCTGAACCCGGTGGTGAAGCACGGCAGCGAGGAGCTGCGGCGGCGCATTCTGCCAGAGGCGGCGGCCGGCCGGTTGCACGTCGCGTTCGGCGTGACGGAGCCGAACGCTGGTTCTGACACCCCGTCGATTACCACCTTCGCGCGGCGGGATGGGGACGATTTCATCGTCAACGGGCAGAAGGTTTGG
>JBDUAL010000415.1:0-2822 GCA_040004685.1 Anaerolineaceae bacterium
GGCGAAGACGCTCGGGCTGCTGCTGCGTGCGAGTGAGTTCGAACGCTGGCTCGTGTCCGAGGCGCTCGACGTCCTCATCGCCGACGCGTCCCGCACCCTCGAAGAGCTCTCCGCGGGCCAGTACTCCTTCGCGTTCGACGACACGAACCGCGACTTTCTCGTGAACACCCTTCGCCATCCAGCATTTTTAGCCGGCGACACGACGACGGACTTTATAGACCGACACGAACCGGGCCGCCGACGAGAGCCCGAGGCAGGCGAGCTGACTTTCGCGCTGTTCGCAGCGGCGCTCACGGCGAGTGAAACCCGAACCGGCAAGCGCAAGGTGCTGGACCAGGTTCAGACGGGCTGGCGAAACAACCGTTCGTCGCTCCAAACAGCGCGTTACGCTTTCCGCGGCACCGAATTTGAAGTTGGTTACGCGCAGGAACGCGACGGGATGCTGACGTGCACGATTGGCGACACGTGCCACGCGGTCCGCCGGGTCGCAACGTCAAAGGGCCGGGCCACCCTTGAAATTGACGGCGTGCGCCGGACTGGCTCGGTCCTCGTCCGCGACCATGAGGTCTGGGTGCAAACCACCCAAGGGGAAATCGTTCTGCGCGAGATTCCGCGATTCCCGGAAGCCACCCGCCAGGCTCTGGCCAGCGGCTACGCGGCGCCGATGCCCGGGAAGGTCGTCTCTGTCCACACCCAGGCAGGGGCGGTAGTGAAGGCCGGGGACCTCCTCATCATTCTCGAGGCAATGAAAATGGAGCACCGAATTACCGCTGGTGGCGGGGCCACAGTCGCTGAGGTGCGCGTATTGGCCGGCGAGCAAGTGGAAGCGGGACAGATCCTGTTGGTAATGGAAGGAGAATCCGTTGGCTGACGTGCTGACCGAAGTGGTTGATGACCTGGAGGCGGAGCAGGCGGCGCTCGAATCTGTGCTGGCGCGGATGCCGGCCGAGGCGTGGGACCGGTCTAGTCACGCGCCCGGATGGCTGGCGCGCGACCAGGTGGCGCACCTTGCCACGTTCGACGAAACAGCGACGCTCGCGATCGTCGACGCGGATGCCTTTCGTGCCGCTGCCAGAACGGTGGCTGACCCCTCAGTGAGCTTCGAGGAGCAGTACCTCGCGAAAGGCCGGGCGCTGAGTCCCGCCGAACTACTCGCGTGGTGGCGCGCCGCGAGTTCTTCCCTGATCGCTGCTGCGCGGACGATGGACGGGAAGGCCCGCCTTCCCTGGTATGGCCCCGATATGAGCGGGGTGTCCTTCGTCACGGCACGGCTGATGGAGACGTGGTCGCACGGCCTCGACGTTGTGGATGTGGCGGGGATCGCCCGCCCGGATACGGATCGACTTCGCCACGTCGCCTTTATTGGCGTCCGCACTCGGCCATTCAGCTACATCAACCGGGGACTGGAACCGAACCGTGAACCCGTTCGCGTGGAGCTGATAGCCCCGTCCGGAGCGAGATGGGAGATGGGCGAACAGAGTACGACGAATGTCATTCGCGGCAGCGCAACCGACTTCTGCCGCGTGGTCACCCAGCGACGGCACATCAGCGATACGGGCCTTGTAGTTTCCGGGCCTGCGGCGAACGAATGGATGGAGGTGGCGCAGGCGTTCGCTGGCCCTCCCGGTCCCGGCCGCAAACCCGGCGAATTCGCTGACGAAGCCGGTGCCCCGTGAGCAGCGAAATCGTGCACCTCGTCGTGGGAAGGGGCGTCGCAACGATCACGCTGGACTCTCCAGCAAATCGGAACGCCCTTTCACGGCAGCTAACGTCCGAATTGGATGCACACGTTCAAATGGCGCTTGCCGATGAGAGCGCGCGCGTGATTCTGCTCACGGGCACCGGAACGGTCTTCTGCTCCGGAGCAGACCTGAAGGAGCAACGAGTGGCAAACGAGACGCGAGCAACCGGGCAGACGGGGCCGGGTGGGCTTGTCCCGATTCTCAAGGCGCTATGGCGCTCGCCAAAGCCCGTGATCGGCCGGATAAATGGGTCGGCGCGCGCTGGGGGACTCGGGCTGATTGCCGCTTGCGACATCGCCGTCGCCGCCGACTCCGCCACCTTCGCGGTGAGTGAGGTGCGAATCGGAGTCATCCCTGCGATCATCTCTGTGCTGCTCGTGCGGAAGCTGGGCGAGGGGCGAGCGATGGAACTGTTCCTGACGGGCGAAGTGTTCACTTCTCAACGTGCGGCGGAAATCGGGCTGGTCAACGGGTGTGCCCCCGCCGACCATCTCGACGCCGCGGTCGATCAGTACCTTGGCTCAGTCCTCAAAGGCGCGCCCGGCGCCTTGTGTGGTGCGAAGCAGCTCGTCCGCGACGTCCCGGGGATGGGGCTAGACGCCGCGTTCGACGAGATGGCAGCGCGTTCTGCGGCGTTCTTCGCCTCAACCGAAGCGCGCGAAGGGATGACGGCGTTCGCTGAAAAGCGGCCGCCGGCGTGGCAGGAGGACTTGTCGTGAGCCCTTTCATCACCAGTCCTCCGCATTGCGAACTGATCCGGCTTCTTCGGTGACCGTATCTCCGCCGCCCGCGAAATGGTGGAAGGCGGGCCTATGGACGTCTTGAGCGGCGACTACTTGGCTGAATTGACCATGCTCATTCTCTGGAAGGACCAGCGGCGCGATCCCGCCACCATCTAGGATTAACGCGAGGTAGCCCAAGTTATGTCGAATTCCGGGCAACAAGATGGGGCGTTCCGTTTGGAGCGCCCCATCTTGTACTGGTCCGCAAGCAGCCGAGGCTACTTCTGGAGGATGTTGAGGGTACAGGCCGAGCCGAGGCCGATGACGTGCGCCATGCCGATCTTCGAACCTTCGACCT
>JBDUAL010000416.1:0-2812 GCA_040004685.1 Anaerolineaceae bacterium
GGGCGATCTTGCGAATACGGTTATCGAACGTGTCCGCGACATACAAGTCGCCGGACGGACCAAAAGCCGCGCTACTGGCGTTGTTGAAGACGGCGTGCAGCGCCGGCCCGCCGTCGCCGACCTGCGGATATGCGATCGGCGGGAGATCCTGTATGCCGTTTCCGGCGACTGTGGAAATAACACCGTCGGGCGAGACCACGCGCACGCGCCGGTTCGAGTAATCGGAAATGTACACGTTGCCCGCGGCATCGATTACGATCTGGGCCGGGCTGAAAAGCCGCGCAGCGGTGGCCGGACCTCCGTCACCGCTGAATCCGCCGGCGCCCGTCCCGGCGAACGTGGAAATCGTGCCATCGGGCGCAATGCGCCGCACGCGGTTGTTCAGGGTGTCGGCGATATAGATGTTGCCGGCTGAATCGAGCGTCACTCCGCTGGGTCCGTTGAGTTGGGCGTCGGTAGCTGGTCCGCCATCTCCTCCGAAGCCGGCGACGCCCGTACCCGCGATGCGGAACGCCGATCCGTCCACACCGATTTTCCAGACGGCGCTCCCTCTATACCCGGCCGCGTACAGGTTATCGTCGGCGTCAATCGCCAGGCCTTCGAAATACTGAAAAGGGCCCGGCTGCTGGGGAAGCGTGAAAACGGTGGAAAGAATTCCAGCCGGAGAGACGCGCCGGATGCAACTGCAATATGCTTCGGCGATGTCGAGATTGCCTCGTGAGTCAAACACCAGCCCGCGGGGCGAAGGCAAGCCGGCACTCGCGACCGTCGTGACCACTCCATCCAGGCCGACGCGGTACACGTGGCCAGTGGCCTCCGCCAGATAAAGGGCGCCGCCGGCATCCTGCGCCATGCCGCGAAGCTCCGTGAGATAGAGGCCGCTGGCGAGCGTTCCATTGCCCTTCGTGCCGTCAGTGCCGCGGCCCATCCCGGCGAGCACCAGCAGCGTACCGTCCGGCTCCAAACGGCTGACCAGAGTCTCATCGTGCAGCAAGAGACGCCCCGTCAATTTGTCGAAGAGCAGCCCGTAAACGGACCTTAAAGGAGCGCTGAGCGCGGCTATACTATCAACCGAAGCGCGATGGCTCCAAGGCAAGCCGGCCACGGTAAAAATCGTTTGCGCGCCGGCAAGGCTTGCAAACACCAAGAGCAGCGCATACCGAATGCCACGCATACCTCTTCATTATCAGCCGCGGGCCGCTCCCTCAGACCACTTCGCCCGCTCGCAAGCCGGCGATCTCGTCGGGCCCATAGCCAAGCTCGCTGAGCACTTCATCGGTGTGCTCGCCCAACATCGGGGCGCGTTGCCGTATCGAGCCCGGGGTCTCGGATAGCCGCACGGCGGTGTCGGCTATCGGTATCGGTACGCTCGAAGATGGATGATCGATGTAGCGCAGCAACTTCCGAGCCTTCACCTGCGGATCTTCGAGCACCTCGCCCAAGTTGAGAACAGGACCCGCCGGGATGCGAGCGGCTTCCAGTTGTCCGAGCGCCTCCGCGTTGGTTCGCGATGCGATCCAGGCATTCATGGCGGCGGTGATCGTGGCGCGATTATCCGCGCGCGATAGATCGTCCGCGAAGCGCGGGTCGCCGATCAACTCCTGCCGTCCCACCAGCCGGGCCCAGCGCGCGAACATATCTGCGCCGATCGTTTGAACCATCAGCCATCCGTCCCGGGTCCGGTAGGTGTCCGCCGGCGCTGAGTAGAATCCGGCATTCCCGCGCTGCTCCCTCTGAATGCCTTTGACGCTGCGTTCGGCCAGGAGGGCCTGCATGAAAGTGACGCCGGTGGCCAACAGAGAACCGTCCACGATCTGGCCCTCCCCGGTCTTAGCGCGATGATAAAGCGCCACCAGGATTCCGAAAGCTGTATGCAGAGCTGTGCCGTAATCTTCAAACGGCACCAAGGCGCGAACTGGTTCCCCCGGAAATCCCGTGAGGCTCATCGCACCGGTCATCGCCTGTGCAACGGTGTCGAATCCAAGTCTGTTCGCATACGGACCGTCCGGCCCGAAAGTTGAAATTCGCGCCAGGATTATGCCGGGATTGAGCGCTCGCAGCGCTTCGTACTCGAGACCCATTTTCTTCATGACAGCAATCGGCAGATTGGCTAGCACGACATCGGCGCGGGTGGCGAGCCGCTGAATGATACCCGCAGACTCAGGTTTCGAGGTGTCGAGCGTGAGGCTGCGCTTGTTGCGGTTGAGCGAGAGGAATGCACCGCCCACGCCGTCGTCTGTTACCGGCCCGGTGTAGCGGTCTTCACTGCCGCGGCGACGATCCACGCGAATCACGTCGGCGCCCATGTCCGCCAGCAACATGCCGCAATAGGGGCCTGCGATGAAGCGCCCGAAATCGATAACTCGAATGCCATCGAGCGGACCGGGGTGGTTCACCGGGCGGTGCCCAGAAAGGTCATGCGTGGCCGCCAAGGGCCCACAGCATCGGCGTACTGGCGGGCCATGATGCGCGTGATTTGCGACGTGTGTCCGAGATCGTGGACCACCCAGGCCGCGAGCATGTTCCGCAGCGTTACGCGGCCCAGGGCGGGATGCATGCCGGTGCGGTCCATTTTCGCATCGTCGAGGTTGAGCTCACGCAAGGCTGTTAGGTTTTGCTTTCGCAGCACGGCAAACGTGTCCAGAAGTTCGCTCGCCGACTTGCCGCGAATCACAGCTTCATGACCCTGCATGTCGAACGGCTCGAACGGCCTGGCTTCGCCGGACTCCAGAATGATTTGAGTCCGCGGCATCCAATCGGTTTGTTCGCCATGTATAAAATGGCCCAGCACATCCATCGCGCTGTATGTTCC
>JBDUAL010000030.1:0-9410 GCA_040004685.1 Anaerolineaceae bacterium
ACAGACATGCACCTCGCGGCCATGAAGGCGGAGCCGGAGTGCCTGATCCTCACCGGTGGCCGTCGGCCCTCGGACTACCTGTTCGACGCGGCGGCCGCATCCGGCATCCCCGTGCTGCTCTCGAGAACAGATACCGAGAACACCGTTATCGCGCTCGAGGGGATTTTCGATCACACGCGGTTCCAGGGCGAACGAAAGCTCGACCGGATGGTTGAACTGTTGGAAAGCACCAACTTCTTCGAGACACTGGGGATCTAAAGTCCGGAGCCTACTCGCCGATCATCGGCGAGTCGTCGCTTGGGCTTCCCGTGGCCGAGCGCGTCGCGAACGGGTCGCGCGCCGCTGGGTTAGCCGTGGGACGAGTGACGGTTGGCGGTCGGCGCTTCAGCTCGGTCTGTGACGGCGGTTCGTTCCGCGTAGTTACCTGCTCGGTAACCCGTGCACCAATCGGGGCTGCCTCGCGCGGCAGCGGTCGCGCTGGGCGTGGCCCAAAGCCTTCGCGCGGCGGCTTCTCTAGTCCGCAATACGGGCAGGCCGCCCATGCGTAACTCAAAGGCTTGGTGCACTGGCGACAGGCTTCTTTCAGTTGCGTCCGGCACGAAGGGCAGATGAGGTACTCGTCCAGGACGCGCCGCTTACACGTCGGGCAGGCCTTCTGGTCCTGGAGCTCCTGCAGGAGCGCCTCTTCTTCGAGCGAACGTTCGTACATCTCACTCAATGTGTAGCGCGGACGAACGATGAGGTAGATCCAATGGCCGGGAAGGAAAAACACCAGCACGAGCAGGACTGCAGTCGTCTGCAAGATCGGATCCCGCGTCCGCTGCCGGATGTCGCGGTACGTCCAAAAGACGAGCGTGATCCATATGGCTGCGAGGTACAGCACAATGATCGCGACCACGTACTTGACGGTTGCTTCCCAGGAGCCACCCGGCCAGGAATCGAACATCAACTACTCCATAGCGCACCGCGCGTGCGGGCGTGGCATCCATTCAACTATACCACCGGCCCTCGATCGAGCCGACCGCAAATGACTCACCAGCCTTAGCAGATGGTAAACTTAGCTAGTGAGCCCTGAAACGCTGCCAGAAATTCTCGCCGGGCTAAACGAACGTCAACTCTCGGCGGTGGAGCACGGAGACGGCGCCGTCCTCATCCTCGCGGGGCCCGGCAGCGGCAAGACGCGCGTGATCACCCACCGTATCGCCTACCTGGTGCGCGAAGAGCGGATCGCTCCGTGGCGCATCCTCGCAGTGACGTTCACGAACAAAGCCTCGAAGGAGATGCGAGAACGGGCCGCGCGGCTGATGGGTGAGGATGCGAAGAGCCTCCATATGGGCACTTTCCACGCGATGTGCGCCCGCTGGCTCCGCATCGAGGGCCAGGCGGTCAACATCTCCCCAGACTTCGTGATCTACGACGATGGTGACCAGGTCGGGCTGATGAAGCGCATCCTCGATGACCTCCACCTTGATTCTCGGCGCTTTACGCCGCGCGCCATCCTCTCCGCTATCTCCAGCGCCAAGAGCGAGATGATCACCCCCGCCCTGTTCGAATCCCGCGCTCGCAACTACTTCGATGAAATTGTGGCCCGCGCCTACCACCGTTACGAAACCTCGTTGCGGTCGGCGTCGGCACTGGATTTCGATGACCTCCTCACCGAATCGGTGCGCCTCCTACAAGAATCGCCCGATACCCTCGAGAAGCTGGCTGGCCGCTACCGGCACGTCCTCGTTGATGAGTTCCAGGACACCAACCCGGTTCAATACCTGCTCGCCCGCATGCTCGCCTCCGTTCATGGCAATATCACGGTTGTCGGCGACCCGGACCAGGGCATCTACTCCTGGCGTTCAGCCGACGTCCGTAACGTCCAGTACTTCGAGCGTGACTTCCCTGGCTGCACGGTCTACCTGCTCGAGCAGAACTACCGCTCGACCCCTGCCATCCTCGCGGCGGCGGACGCAGTAATCGGCAAGAACCCGGACCGTCACGAACGCACCCTCTGGACGGACCGCACCGGCGGTGACCTGATCACCATCTACGAGGCGTACAGCGAAGAAGACGAGGGCGAGTTCATCGCTTCCGAAGTAACGCGCCTCGTTACCGCTGGCCGTCGCTTCGGCGAGGTCGCCATCATGTACCGCACGAACGCCCAGTCCCGCGCCATCGAAGACGCGCTCATGCGGCATAGGATCGCCTACCGGCTGATCGGCGGAGTGCGGTTCTATCAACGTCGCGAAATCAAGGACCTGGTAGCGTACCTTCGCCTGATTCACAATCCCCAGGACGAAGCCAGCCTGCTGCGCGTGATCAACGTCCCGAACCGCGCGATCGGCGACAAGACGGTCGAGCGCCTGCGCGACCACGCCGCCTCGGGTGGCGGAACACTCTGGGACGCCTGCGAAAGCGCCGCCACCAGCGGCGGCATCGCCGGTGTCAGCGGACGATCCCTCGCCGCCGTGCAGTCCTTCGTCCAGATCATCGAATCCCTCCGCGCCCGCCGCACCGAGCCGCTCCCGTCGCTGCTCGACGAAGTCCTCAAAGCCACCGGCTACGCCCGCTTCCTCCAGGACGGCGACCCGGACGCCGAGGAGCGCATCGAAAACATCCTCGAACTGCGCGGCGTGATGAGCGAGTACGAGGAAGTTGCAGGCGAAGACGAAAACGGCCTCGCGCCCTTCCTCCGTGACGTAGCACTCGTCGCCGATGTCGATGAGATGAAGGCGGAGGTCGATGCGGTCACCCTGATTACGCTCCACACAGCCAAGGGACTTGAGTTCCCGGTCGTCTTCATCTCGGGAATGGAAGAGGGCATCCTGCCCCATTTCCGTGCCTTTGATGACCCCCGCCAGATGGAGGAAGAGCGTCGTTTGGCCTACGTTGGCATCACCCGCGCCATGGATCTGCTTTACCTCTCGCGCGCCTATCGTCGTTTCGTCTTCGGCAATCAGTCCGCCAACCCGGCGTCGCGCTTCCTCGGGGACATCCCGAAGCTCCTCACGCGTCCCTACGGAAGCACTCCGCGTTCGTACATGGAAGCTGCCAGCGCAGAGCCGGAGATGGAGATCGGCGGAAACGCCGATGGCGCCCTCTGGATAGCCGGCGACCGTGTCTCTCACCCGAAGTTTGGCCCTGGCACGGTGGTCAGCAGCCAGCCAAACGGTGGTGACGTGGAACTGGTGGTCACCTTCGAGTCAGCGGGCGTGCGTCGGCTGCTGCAGAGCTACGCAAAGCTGGTTCCGGCCTGATGCCCCTTTTCCTCTTTGATTACACCTCCTGGCAGGAGTGGCGCGGATGGCTGGACAACCACGGTGTTCGGCTGCTCGTCATCGTCGTCCTGCTCGTCGCCACTGCGTTCGTGTTTCGGCGAGTCGTCAGCGGTGTTTTGTCGCGCGCCATCGCGCGGGCGGCGCGCGTCCGCAAGGAGGACTCGGCGGCCATCCGGCGGCGGGCAGATGCGTTGTCCGCAACCTTGAATTGGGCGTTTGGGGTGGTTCTTGGGTTCCTCGGCCTCGGACTCCTGTTGGGCGAACTCGGACTAAACGTCTCGGCACTGATCGCTGGCGTCGGCGTCGCCGGAATCGCTCTCGGACTCGGCGCGCAGACTCTCGTCAAAGACGTTCTCAACGGGATCTTCATCCTGATCGAAGACCAGTACGCCGTTGGCGACCACGTTACGGTGGCCGGCGCGACCGGCGAGGTGATTGAAATTAACCCGCGCCGAACCGTGATCCGGGACGACGCAGGTAACGTCCACATCATCCCGAACAGCGTCATCACCGTAGCGGTGAACCGGACAGCCGGACTTGACCGCTTCCGAGTCAGCTTCGACGTTCCGTTTCGAGAAAGCGAGACCGCCGCAGTTGTCGCGGCGCAGGTCGCGAAGGAACTTGCGACCGAACACGCCGCCTGGTTGCAGACTTCGCCACGAGTCGCCTCCCAGGTGGCGGTCGGCGAAGGCGAAGTACGGTTGACTGTCGTCGGCGACGCCCGCTCAGCGAATCGCTGGCAGGTCGAAGCCGATCTCCGCCGCCGACTCACGGGGGCGTTCGATGCGGCCCGAATCGAAATGAAGTTTGACTCTGGTGAGCAGCCAAAGCCGGCCTGAAGCGGTTACTTCCGCGCGAGCGCCAGGTCAGCTCGGCGTCTCCACCAACCCGTCGTAGCCTTCTTCCAAGGCGATTTCCGGCCAGCCTTCCATCGCCTCCCGTATGTTCGCCAACGCTTGCTCACGCGTGTCGCCCTGGCAATGTCGGCACCGACGCTGAATAGCCGCCGCTCTCCTGGTCCGGCGAAAGCACAAATGTATAGGTTCTCACGGCCCCTGTTTATTCGCGCTCGAGCGCCTCAGCACGGCCGCTTCGGAACCATCACCTTGCGCTTGAAGTAGCACACTTCTTCGCCCCGCTGATTGATGCCGCGCGTCTCCACGGTCACGATTCCACGGTCGCCGGCTGAGGTTTCGCGCTTCTCCAGCACGGTCGTCTCAGCTCGAACTGTGTCACCGTGGAAAGTCGGCTTCGAGTGTTTCAGCGTTTCGATCTCGAGGTTCGCGATAGCCTTGCCCGAGACGTCCGGAACGCTCATCCCGAAGACCAGCGAGTAGACGAAGTTGCCCACCACCACGTTCTGCTTGAACTGTGTCTCTACTTCGGCGAACCAGCGGTCCGAATGAAGTGGGTGGTGGTTCATCGTGATGTCGCAGAACAGATGGTCCTCGGACTCTGTGATCGTCTTGCTCGGCCAATGCTTGTACACATCGCCAGGCTCGAACTCTTCGTAGTACCGCCCGAACTTGTCGCGGCCGTCATAAACAGTCATCTGATCGTGTCCTCCGTGGTGAGTGCGTCTGGGCGGGAAAGCGCGAATCGAAATTCGTAAAATTCCCCTAGATCGGGTAATCCTTGACGATCTGGCGCGCGATTACCGTCTTCTGGATATCGCTCGTCCCTTCGGCGATCACCATGAGCGGCGCGTCGCGGTAGTAGCGCTCCAAAGGCAGCTCTTTGCTGTACCCCACCCCGCCGTGGATGCGCAGCGCGTCTAGCACTACTTCCTGACACATCTCCGTCGAGTAGAGCTTGGCGATCCCGGCGTCAAGGTCGCTGCGCACTCCGGAGTCTTTTTTCCGGGCGGCATCAAGGGTAAGTAGTCGGCCAGCGCGAATCTTCATCGCCATCTCTGCCAGTCGAAGCTGCTGCGCCTGGTGTTCGAAGATCGGCTTGCCGAACGCCCAGCGCTTCTGCGCGTAGCGGATGGCGTCGTCGAATGCCGCCTGCGCCAGTCCAACGCCCCGCGCCGCCACGTTGATCCGCCCCACTTCCAAAGCCGACATAATGTGCTGAAAGCCAGAACCCTCGGTCGCGCCCAACACCTGCGTCGCGGGCACTCGCGCATCGTCGAACGAAAGCTCCGTCGTCTCCACGCCCTTGTAACCCAGCTTGTCGAACTTCTTTCCGCTCGTAAATCCCGCTGTCCCAGCGTCCACCAGGAACGCGGTGATCCCCTTGTGACGCGGCTCGGCGGTGGGGTCCGTCTTGGTCATTACCAGGTAGACGCCTGCGCGCTGCCCGTTCGTCACCCACATCTTCTGGCCGTTTATGATGTAGTCGTCGCCGTCCCGGCGAGCGGTTGTCTTGATCGCCTGCGCATCCGAGCCGGCATCCGGCTCCGTGATACTGAGGGCGCAGCGGATCTCCGGCTCCACCAGCTTCGGCAGGTACTTCTGCTTCTGCGCTTCTGTCCCATACTCGCTGATCGCATACCCCACCAGGACGTGCGTGTTGATGATCCCAGCAAGGCTCATCCAGCCTCGCGCCAGCTCCATGCAGACGCCCGCGTAGCATTCAAAGCTCAGGTCCAGGCCACCATACTGCTCTGGGATCTTGATCCCGAACAGCCCCATTTCGGACATCCCTTTGACCAGCGCGTCAGGGTATTCGTCAGCGTGTTCGTAATCGCTCGCTACCGGTTTCACTTCGCGGTCTACCCACGTCCCGACGTTGGAAACGATCTCCTGTGCTACGGGATCCAGGATGTCTGCGGCGAAGTCACGGGCCATGCAGGGGTGCTCGTTTCGAAAGGTCTGAGTTACCCGGTATTATGGCGGGCGGCGACACTACCGGCACCGTTAGCGCACCCGCGTCAGAGGTGGGTTTCCGATACTACCGTGGGCGGGACAGGATCGACGCCACGCAAGGAGAAAGTATGAGCAACCTCACTCCACATCTCTTCGTCGAGGACATGACAGGCAGCCTTGCGTTCTACCGTGACGTCATGCACTTCGAACTAAAACGCGCGGAGCCCGACAACAACCCCACCTTCGCCTCCTTGCAGCGAGGCGATTCCGGGCTGATGCTTTCGTCGTTTGGCGAATCGTTCGAAGGGTGGTCAATGGTTCCCGAAGCCGAAAAGCGCCGCGGCACCGGTGGCCCGGTCTCCTTCTACATCGAGGCAATCGACTCGCTCGAGGACGAATACGCACGGGCCCAGGTTCTCGGCGCCACCATCGTCGATCCGCTTCAGACTCGCCCCTGGGGCCAGACCGAGTTCACGATGGCCGACCCCGACGGATTCTGGTGGGCCGTTTGGACCGCCTGACGCCTCCGCCTCTTCGCAGATGCTTGACGGAGTGCCAACCTCCACCAACAATCGTCGCCACACCGACAGATGCGGAGACGTGATGCCGGCAATTATCGAAACCGACAAGCTCGCACGTTCCTTCGGACCAAACCGAGTGGTAGATGGCTTGGACCTACGCGTCGAAGCGGGCGAAATCTTCGGCCTCCTCGGCCCCAACGGCGCTGGCAAAACCACCACCATCCGAATGCTCACCACGCTCCTCGCACCAACCTCCGGCACGGCCCGCGTCTGCGGTTTCGACATCGGCCGCGAAGCGCGAGAGGTGCGCAAACGCGTCGGCTACGTGATGCAAGAAGTTCCGATGGCGCTCTACGCGCTCACCGCTCGCGAACGGGTAGAAATGGAAGCTTCGCTCTATCACGTTCCAAAGGCCAGCGTAAGTGCGCGCGCGACGGCAGTGCTCGACGTCGTAGGACTGCTCGGCGACGCAGATCGGCGATTCAGAACGTTTTCCGGCGGCATGCAAAAACGCCTGGATCTCGCTTGCGGCATGCTCCACGAACCACAACTCCTCGTGCTCGACGAGCCCACCCTCGGACTCGATGTCCAATCCCGCCACCACATGTGGGATTACGTGCGCGGCCTTCAGGGACGCGGCGTTTCCGTCCTCCTCGCTACCAACTACCTGGACGAAGCCGACCGACTCTGCGACCGCCTGACGATCATCGACAACGGCAAAATGGTTGTCACCGGCGTCCCCGCCGACTTGAAACGAACGGTCGGCGCGGACGTTGTGCAGGTCAGCAGTCAGTCCGAGCAGGCCCTGCTCTCCGCCCTCGAACCCCAACCCTGGGTGTTGCGCAGCGCAGGCAACGGCGCTGGCGAAGTGACTGTTCACGTGACCGACGGCGCCTCTGCCATCCCCGCTATCATGAGAGTTGCAACCGATGCGGGGCTTACGCTGGACCGCGTCACCTACAGCCAGCCCACCCTCGACGACGTTTTTCTTCTACACACGGGCCACGAACTGCGGCCAACGGAGTGAAGGCATGACCAGCCAGCAAGCCATCCAAAATCCGTCCCTCGCTCGCCCGGACCGCTCGTTCGAGGGGGTAAGGAACTACGTCCAGGAAGTCACTGCGCTCGCCAAACGCTGGTGGATCGAACTCAAACGCGACCCGCTCAACCTGACGTTCAACCTCGTCCAGCCGGCGGTCTGGATGGTCTTCTTCGGCATCGGCGTAGGGCGCACCGTGAACCGCAGCGTCATCGGCACGGACGACTACATCGCCTTCATGCTTCCCGGGATCATCGCCTTCACGATCGTCGGTAACGGCGTCAGTTCGGCCATGCCCCTGATGTGGGACAAAGAAACCGGCTACCTGGACAAGCTGATGAGCATGCCGATCGCCCGCAGCACGGTCATCGTCAGTCGGTTCGTCTTTCAACTTTGCCTGAATTCCGCCCAGGTGCTGATCATGCTCGCCGTCGCCCTCTTGCTCGGAGTCCGAATCTCCGCGGGACCAGCCGCCGTGCTCGTCATCCTCGCCATCGGCGGCCTGCTCACCCTGGCCTTCACCGCCATCTTCGCCGCCATGGCTTACCGCGTGGCGAACCATGGAACGTTCTTCGCAGTCACTGGATTCATCACCCTCCCGCTGCTTTTCATGAGCAACGCGTTCGTCCCGCTCGATGCGATGCCGCGCTGGATGGAACTCATCGCCCGCCTCAACCCTCTCACCTACGCCATCAACGCAATGCGCACGCTCGTACTCGATGGCTGGGAGACGAGCTTAGTTATGCCAACTTTGGTTCTGGTCGTGGTTGCTGCCGCGTTCCTCGTCATTGGTACGCGCGAATTCCAGCGCCTCACCGGAGAACGCGTGCGCTAAGCCTGGCCAACCTCCGGTTTAGCGGATCGTCGTCATGCCCTCGCGCGGCGCCCCAACAAGGATCGCCATGTTTCCGTCCGGATGGCGATTCTCTTGCATCAGCTGGTGGCATTCACCGGTCTGTTCGAAGCGGAACACGCGTGAGAGGCAGGGGTCGATCTTCCCGGCCACAACCAGCTCGTTGAACGCGTACGATTGCTCATCGTTGGCGAAGTGAGAACCCTGCAGCCGCTTCTGCCGCATCCACAGATACCGCAGGTCAACGTCGGCGTTGTAGCCCGTCGTCCCCGCGCAGATCACAACCATCCCGCCGCTCTCCGCAACAAACGTTGACGTTGGAACGGTGTCCTGCCCGGGGTGTTCGAAGACGATGCGCGGGCTTCGGCGCTCGCCAAGGATGTCCCAGATCGCCTTCCCGAACGCACGCGCGCCATTTGTGAAAGTGTTCATCGCGTCAACATTCTCCCAGTTTGGGAGGCGTCCCCAGTGATGGAACTGCTTGCGGTTGATACAACCGGCCGCCCCCAGCTTCATGCAAAAGTCGATCTTCGAATCGTTGGAAACAACCGCGATCGGCTTCGCGCCCTTAAGTGCCGCCAGCTGGATCGCCATGGACCCAAGTCCGCCAGCGCCACCCCAGATCAACACGGCATCGCCTTCGCGCACATCGTGCGGGGGCCAGCCGAAAAGCATGCGGTACGCCGTGGACCCGACGAGCGTCGGTGCGGCCGCCGCCTCCCAGGTCAGATGCTTCGCCTTGGGCATGCACTGGTGTCCCTGCACCTTCGTGAACTGCGCAAACGAACCCCACGTCGTTTCGTACCCCCAGATTTTGAAGGTTGGACTGAACATCGGGTCGTCCCCGCGCAGCACCTCGGGTGCGTTCTTGTCCCACTGTCCGCAATGCACGACAACCTCATCGCCCACCTTGACGTTGGT
>JBDUAL010000031.1:0-9407 GCA_040004685.1 Anaerolineaceae bacterium
AGCCCCGGGCTGCGCTGATCCCAGGTCTTGCCGCCGTCATCGCTGCGCGACACCGAGGGTCCCCAGGCAAAGTGACTGGCCGACATGTAGAGCCGGGGCTGCTCGCGGCGCGTTTCGGCGGCCATATGCGAAACCATCCAGCCAGGCAACATCGGCTCGGAGATCTGCCACTTTTCGCGGTTCTCATCCGAACTGTAGACAAAGGCTCCCTTGCGGGTGCCAACCAGGACGTGTACTCGGGGCATTACGTGGTTCCTTACTGCGAGGTGGCGGATTCGAACAGATGGCCACGAAGCGATTGTCTGTGACCACTTCGTCGGACTCGCTTACGTTCATCGACGGCTGTCCGCCGCGATGACGATACTATACACAGATCAGTTCGCGACGAGCTCGCGAGACCTCCGTCGCCCTGCGTCCACCTTCGCGGGGCCGGCGAGCCCACCTTGTGGAAACGCCAGATCCGCTTGCTCGCCCCTGGCCATCCAGGCCGAAGGCTCAAATACCGGCCCCGCGAGCCGGCAGCGCAAACCCATCATCGTTTCGTACGAGAAGTGAGTCCGCGGACGACTTAGTGTTGGGTTGACACTTTGTGTGACCCATGGCAAGGTAAACGTACGAGATAGTGTACAAGTGACACTAAGTCCTCCACGGGAAAGGCACCCGAATGGCTACGTTGACACCCCGGCGCCTCATTCTCAGCGACGAAGAGAAGATCGCGCTCTATTCCGACCCCGACACCTGTCCTACCGACGCCCTGGTACCGGTTCCCCTGGCCCAGGAGCCGGCCTTTATCACCTGGCAACAGGACATTCCGAAGGCTTACTTGGACATGTCCCCCGAA
Organism: Anaerolineaceae bacterium; assembly: GCA_040004685.1. GTDB lineage: Bacteria > Chloroflexota > Dehalococcoidia > Tepidiformales > Tepidiformaceae > PNKC01. Next base: position 842 of record JBDUAL010000031.1, read on the forward strand.
GAGCTGGATCGGCGAATCACAAGCGCGCGAGCCAAGCTTGGCAAGAAGCTGGTCATCCTCGGTCACCACTACCAGCGCGATGAGGTCATCAAGTTCGCCGATTTCACCGGAGACAGCTTCAAGCTCTCGCAGCTGGCGGCCGCCCAGACGAACGCGCAATTTGTGCTCTTTTGCGGTGTCCACTTTATGGCGGAGTCGGCCGATATTTTGACGCCCGAGAGCGTCCGCGTGATGCTCCCAAACATAGCGGCCGGCTGCTCGATGGCGGACATGGCCGACCCAGACGACGTTTACGCGGCCTGGGACGAGATCAACGAGGCACTGGCCGGAGAATCAACCGTCATCCCTGTCACCTACATGAACAGTGCGGCGAGTCTGAAGTCGTTCGTGGGCGAACGGAACGGAATCGTTTGCACCTCCAGCAACGCAGGCAAGACTTTCAAGTGGGCGTTCGAGCGGGGCGACAAGATTCTCTTCTTTCCGGATCAGCATCTCGGCCGCAACACCGGCTACCAGATGGGCATCCCGCTCGATGAAATGGTGCTCTGGAACTGGCGAATGCCTCACGGAGGACTCACTGCGGCCCAGATTCGCGAGTCGAAGGTGATCCTCTGGCAGGGTCATTGCAGCACCCACCAGCGCTTCTCCGTGGAGCAGATCGAGAAGGCCCGGCGCGAACACCCCGGGGTGAACGTCATCGTTCACCCAGAGACACGCTGGGAGGTCGTCCAAGCGGCCGACTCGTGGGGCTCGACCGAAGTGATCATCAGGGCGGTCACCGAGGCGCCCGCCGGCAGCGTTTGGGCCGTGGGCACGGAGATCAACCTGGTCAACCGGCTTGCGCAGACAAACCCGGATAAAACGGTGTTCTGCCTGGACCCTGTGGTCTGCCCATGCAGCACCATGTACCGCATTCACCCGGCGTACCTGGCCTGGGTGCTCGAAGGACTCCTCCAGGGGCACGTGGTCAACGAAATCAAGGTGGACGCCGAAACCCGCAAATGGTCGCTCGTAGCCCTCGAACGAATGCTGGCACTCCCCTGAGTACAGGATTTCAAAAAGCGTCCTCTAGTTCTCCGCTGAAGGTCCGCTGAATTTGCGCCGGCGGTATTCGTCCACCTCTTCGCGCGTTCGGGTGAGAAGGTCGTCAAGCAGTTCCGCGAGCTGCCCGACCCGTTCTTCCGCCGGTTCGATTTCTAAGAGGCGCTGCTTCGCGTCTTCCTCCGCCTGCACCCACGGAGCGAGGAAGTTGACGAGTTCGTGCGCGCCGCTCGGCAATTTCATACTCTGCGCCCACTGGTCCGTGAGCGAGAGCGCCAGCCGGAAGTAGGTCGGAAAGGTAGCTCGAACGGTCTCGATCGCGCGCTGGAGATGGACGGTCGGGACAGCCGGTTCATCGCGGATGATCTCAATCTCACCATACGGATAGGGGCGGGGTTCGAGCATCTTCTTCAGGCGGAAACGGCGGCTGCCACGGGCGGTGAGCGCGTAGCGACCCGCGCCGATCTGCGCGCATTCCTCAATCCGCGCGGTCGTCCCAACCTCGAACGGCTTCGCGCCGCCGCCCACTTCGTCGCCTTCGCGGATGAGCACCACGCCAAACACACCGCCTGACTCCAACAGTTCCGCCACCATCACCCGGTAGCGCTCTTCGAAGACCCGCAGCGGCAGGGCCATCCCTGGAAAGAGGACCGTCCGAAGCGGGAACAGGGGTATCTCCAAGCGCATCCTCTCCTGAACCGCTGATTTCCGCGTGGCTTATCCGGGGTTGCGCTTGCTCAGCCACTCTTCGATTTCCGGCAGGTGCTCGTCGAAGTGGTGGATGCCGGGGCCATCCAGCAGGCGCAGGCCAATCCGCGGCTTGCCCGTCTGCGGGTCGACGCCGAATTTGTCCTCAGGCAAGGCGTTTGCCGCGTCGCGATAACCTGCGTACGCGCTATCGAAGTCGCTTAGCGACGCAGCTCCCGGTGAGGCGGTCGCCGCAAACTTTGCGTTCCAGGCATCAGCGTCGCTGTAATCCACGCCTTCGGGCGTAGGACGTTCACCGTTCGCGACACGCTTCAGGCCAACCGTCATCTCACCGAACCAGCCGGCCAGATGCGCGAGCAACTGAGCCAGGTTCCATTCGCCTAGCCAAACTTCGTCATAGGCGTCCGCCGGAAGCCCACTGATCTTTTCGCGGAATTCCGCGTACTTCGTTTCGAGGGTGGCGAGGGTGTCTAATTTTTCAGCCAAGGCATTCACTCCTGAGTAGGCTCGCGGGCGCTTAACCAGTTTGCACGTTCCGCCCCAGACCAGCGAGTGTGCCGGCGACGATCACATGCTGCGCAGTTGACGGATTCGCTCCTCGATCGGCGGGTGCGTATCGAACATGTTGTTCAGGAAGCTGGCGTGCTCTTTGAGCGGGTTAGCAATATAGAGGTGTGCCGTTGCCTTATTCGCCGCCTCGAGTGGTTCCGGGTCAGACGAGATCTTCTCAAGCGCGCGGGCCAGGGCCTCGGGGTTGCGGCAGAGCAGCGCGCCGCTCGCATCGGCGAGATACTCCCGTCGACGACTAACAGCGAAGCGAATCGCCTGGGCAATGATCGGTGCGAGGATTGCGCCCAGGATCGCAAGGACGAGGAAGATGATTTGAATCTGCCCGCCGCCGCGGTCACTGTTGCCCCGCCGCCGTCCCCCGCCAAACATCGTGAAGCGCAGAAACAAGTCACTGACGAGGGCGATTATGCCCACGAGCACAGTCACCAGCGTCATCAGACGGATGTCGTAGTTCCCGATGTGTGACAGCTCGTGCGAGAGAACGCCCTCCAGTTCGATTGGTTCGAGCTTATCGAGCAATCCGCGCGTGACCACGATGTGCGAATGGTTGGGGTCTCGGCCGGTGGCGAACGCGTTAGGAGCCGAGTCTTCGAGCACCCAGGTCTTCGGCATCGGCAGGCCGGCGCCGATGCAGAGGTTCTCCACCCGGCGGACGAACTCCCACTCTTCTTGCTTGGTCACTTCGTGCGCGCCCGAGATGGAGAGAACGATGTTCGTGGAGGCGTAGTACGAAAAGATTGCGTAGACGATGAGGGCGACCCCAACGACGCCCAAGACACCGATGTTTCCGCCCACCGCGAAGATAATGACCGCGGCGAGCGCTCCGACGAGCACCACGAACGTGACCATCAGAAAGATGGTGCTGCGCTTGTTTGCGGCTATGCGGTCGTAGATGAGGACGGGCGCACGTGGTGCCGACGACTCACTACTCACGGTTGTATTCACGATTCACGGTTCGCGAATCCACTACGTGGGCGAAAACGAGACGTTGACTTCCTCGCGGGATGCGGCTTCGGCTTCGTAGAACTCTTCAGTGTGGAACCCAAACATGCCCGCGAGGAGGACGTTCGGGAAAACCGCAATCTTTTCGTTGTAGTTGCCGACGTTCGAGTTATAGAACTGGCGGGAATATGCAATCTTGTCTTCTGTGTCGGTCAGTTCCCGTTGCAGTTCGAGGAAGTTCGTGTTCGCCTTCAGGTCCGGATACGCCTCGGCAACCGCGAAAAGACGGCCGAGCGCCTGGGTAAGCACATTGTCCGCCTGGGCGGCAGCCGCTGGGCCCTGGGCGTTCATCAGCCCTGCGCGCGCCGCAGCCACGTTTTCGAAAATCTGTTTTTCGTGCGAAGCGTAGCCTTTCACCGTCTCTACAAGGTTCGGGATAAGGCTTGAGCGGCGCTTGAGCTGGACATCTATGCCCGCCCACGCCTCCTTGACTCGGATACGAGCTTTGACGAGCCCGTTGTAGGTCAACCAAAGGAAGCCGACGATGACCACCACAGCTACCGCGACAACGATCCAAACAATCATGGCAACGCTCCAAGGAGAACTTTCCGAAATCCTAGCACAGTGGCTCCTCGGCGGGGGTCAAGCCCATGCATGGCAGGGCGCCGCTCTGGTTCGGACTAGGCCAGCACACCCTCGGCGACGAGGGTGGAGACTTGCTCCATATCGAGGCCGAGGATGCGCTCACAGACGTCTAGCGTGTGCTCGCCAAGGAGCGGTGCCGGCCTACGATGCCGGCCAGGAGTTGCCGAGAGCACTGCTGAGGGACCGTCATACGCAGCTCGCCCGGTCTCCGGATGGTCAAGGTACTGGTAGTACCCTCGAGCCCGCAGGTGCGGGTCGCGGTCGAGCATGTCCTGGGCGTTTTGCACCACGCCAGCGGGCACACCGCGCGCCTGCAGCATCGCCATAAGATCCTCCGCTTTCCACATGGCAGTGAGCGCCGCGAGCCCTGATTCCAGGTCATTCTCGTTGGCTTTTCGGGCGGCGAGGGTGACGAAACGTGAATCTTCGGCGAGCCCTGGCACGCCGAGGACGTTACAGAGAGAGCGCCATTGATCGTCGTCATGACAAGCAACCGCAATCCACCGGTCGGTCGAACCGAGCGACTCAAGGTCCTCCAGACAGCGAAATGCTGCGTGAGGAGCCGCGGTCGCGTTGCGGTTGCCTGTCCGCATCTGGACGGAGCCGTTGACCAGGTAGTCTACGACCGCCGTGCCAAGGCAGTTGATCACCGATTCGATCTGCGCGAGCTCGACACGCTGGCCCTTGCCCGTCCGGTTGCGGTAGCGAACTGCAGCGAGGATGGCGATGCAGGTGTGCCCGGGGTTGATGACGTAATCGGGGAAGTTGGTGCCGACTCCGAATGGTGTGCGATTGGGGAAGCCTGACAGGTGACTGATGCCCGTTACCGGCGTGAGCACCGCGCCAAATCCAAGGAAGTCTCGATGCGGCCCTTCCAGCCCCTGCATGGGGGCGTACGCAGCGATCAGGCGAGGGTTTATCGCTGCCAGCTGTTCGTAACCCAGGTTCCACTTATCGACTACGCGAGGCGTGAAGTTGGTAAGAAAGATGTCGGACTTCTCGATCAATCGGTAGGCGACCTCCTGGCCTCTTTCGAGGTTCAGGTTGAGTTGCATCGACAGCTTGCCCGCGTTGAAGTTGTTGAAATAGCCCGAGACGTTGTAGCTGGACTTCGGGGTGCCATCGGTGTTCAAGGCGAATGGGCCGGCGAGGCGCAGCGAATCGAGCTTGGTTTCAGATTCGATGCGAACGACTTCGGCGCCGAAAGTGGCGAGCGTCTGAGCGCCGATAGGGCCAGCCCCAAACCACGAGAAGTCGGCGACGCGAAGGCCCGCGAGCGGTAGCTTCGTCAATTCGTCCTCCCGGAGGTCGCCTCGGCCAGGGCTGCGAGTACTTCACTCGTGTGCTCACCCAAGCGCGGTGGGCGCGCGATTTGGACAGGTGTTTCGGAGAGACGGTAGGGTGCGCCCGGGAACTCCAGCACGGCGTTAAGGTAGTCGAACTCCAGCTGCGCGAACCACTCTCGTGCGCGCAGCTGGCTGTTTTCGGCAAGGTCCTTCGGGGTCGAAACAATGCCGTTGAGCAGCAGACGGCGTTGTCCCTTCTCATATGCGTCTGTAGCCGTCATTGAGGCAAAGAAACTCCGAAGCAAGTCGTTCATGTGGCCGAGATGGGGAATCGTCCCGATCGCCTTCGCCGGGTCTCGCGCGAGCTGGGTGAGGAATCCGAGGTTCAGGTTTTCGCAGATTTCCCGGTACGGCTCATCGTCCAGGTCACCGGCCATCCCCTCTTCGCGCATCCAGTTCACCAACTCCGGGAATCCCGCGCCGGCAGGAGCGAGGACGTAGCACATCACGTACCCGTCGGTTGTTGGATACACGCCAAGGCCGGGGAGAGTGAGAGGCAAAGCCCCTTTCTCGCCAGTCCGCCTGCGATTCAGCTTCTGCAGGTCCCACTGCTGCATCGCCGTCTCCTGGTTCATCGACTGCGCCTCCTGGGCGGAGACATCCACGAGCTGGCCTTGACCGCTGTCCTCGGCATAGAGCACTGCGAGCAGCGTCGCCTGCGCCGCCTGGATGCTGGCCGAAATGTTCGCCTGTTGGCCGTAGATCATGTTCGGGGGGTCGGCTGGTTCCCCGGCGAGAGTCATCACCCCGGCCATCGCCTGCCCCACTATGTCGCTATAGGCGTAACTGGAGTGAGGGCCTGTTTGCCCAAAACCAGTGATCGATGTGAAGACGAGTCCAGGCTTCTGCGCACGGAGCGACGCGTAGCCAAGGGCGTGGGCATCCATGTAGCCGACGGCGTTGTCCTCCACCACCACATCGGCGGTGAGCACGAGGGTCCGTGCCTGTGCCTGCCCATCCGCCGTTTCCAGGTCGAGGACGATCGACTTTTTTGAGGTGTTGTGGATCCAAAACGCCAGACTCGTGTCCGGGCCGGGGGCGACCGCCCGATAGAAAGGCGGGGTGTGGCGTTCGCGCCCACCGCCGGGCGGCTCGACCTTGATCACTTCCGCGCCGAGGTCAGCGAGCAAACGACCGCAGTAGGAACCGAGTTCGTCCGTGAATTCGACCACCCTGAGGCCTTCGAGCGCTCTCTCCACCCTGAGCTACGACCCCGGGACGGCGATGACGGTCGCAGCCAATTTTCGACCGAGAATGTCGGCCGCCCCAGCGACCATTTCGGCGAGGATTTCAGCCGCAGGGCGCGCTTTGTGGAGAAGCCCGGAAGCCTGGCCGGCGGCGTTCATCAGGAGGTCTTCACGGCCCGCTTTGCGCAACGAATAGACGAGGTCCTGGGTGAGGATGCCCTGCAGGCCCATCGGCATCGGCTGAAGGCCGGAAGCCTCCCAGGCCTCGATAAGCGGGTTGTTGATGTTGCGCATGGTCTTGCCGCTGTAGAGCTTGGTGATCTTGGTGTCCTCATCGCCGGCGGCAAGCACGCGCTCCTTCTGTGTGAGCGGCTGATTGGCTTCATCCGCGACAAGAAAGGCCGTGCCACACCAAACTCCGATCGCACCCATGGCCAGGGCGGCGGCGATTCCCCGGCCGTCGGCGATTCCGCCCGCAGCGATGACTGGCTTCGGGTAGATTGCGTCGATCACCTGTGGCACGAGAGCAAGCGTGGCGATGCGCCCCGTGTGGCCACCCGCTTCGGTGCCCTGAGCAACCACGATATCGGCGCCGGCATCAGACACGCGTTTCGCGTTCTTAACATTGCCTACGAGCGAAAGAACAATCGTTCCGTTCGCCTTCAGGCGTTCGATCCATGGGGCCGGGTTTCCAAGGCCTGAAGCGAATACCGCAATCTTCTCCTCGATCACGACCTCCATCTGGCCGTCGGACATGCCGCCGATAACGCGACGAGGCGCCTCTGCCGATGGTTCTTGTGCGGGCATCTCGTGCCATTCAACGCCGAGGCTTTCGGCCATGCGGCGAACGCCGGCACGGGTTTCGGCTGGGATCAGTTCGCGTGGATCACGAGGCATCTCTCCGCTCGCGGCGCCGCCCATGAAGTTTGAGGGCAGGAGCAGGTCGACTCCGAACGGCTTGGTCGTCATCGAACGAACTGTGTTGATCTCCTGCCGCAGGCGCTCAGGGCTGAACCCCGCGCCACCGATGACACCGAGACCGCCTGCATTCGAGACTGCGGCCACGAGCGGGGCCGTGGCCACCGGGCCGGTGATGCCTCCCGCGACGGGGCCCATGCCGGCCAGGATGACGGGGTACTCGATGCCGAGCAGGTCACAGAGAACTGTGCGGAGCACTGGACGCGACATGGGGTTCCTCCGATGTTTCGTGTGCACCGAAGTATACGCGTGGCACTGGGCGCGTTGCTCAGGCGGTCGCGGTCAGGTTCGCGTCGTCCTTAGCGGCAGACGGTCCGGGCATGATCACGAAGCGGGAGAAATCGCCGATTGTAGGGACGGCTTCCGCGGTTGTTGGAGCCCCGGACGTAAGCGAGGCGTCCAAAGCGACCTGCTCGCGCATCAGTGCTTTAGCGACGGCGCGGTCGTCGATTGGGTACGTGCCGTCGGCAATCTGACGGCGCAGTTGCAACACCCGCCGAGTCCTCGCATCGAAGGCGAATGGTTCAGTGGCCGCCGGGTGATTATTCGGAGTCTTGTTCAACTGAATGGCCTCCAATGTGGTTACGCCATGGTGTACGTCCGGATTCACCCCGATCTAAAGGGGTGACAACCCTTAGACCGCTACATTCAAACAGTTTTCTTCCGATTATGAACGACCGTTCGTCGAAAGCTCACCGCGCAAGCCCTATTCCCGAGGAAGCCCAAGGCCGCGCTGTGCGATGACCGACCGTTGAACCTCGCTCGTCCCTCCTTCGATGGTGTTCGCGACGGAGCGGAGAAGCGTGTACTGGTACGGGAACGCCCGCGAAACCGCGCGGGCAGCCTGACCCTCCATACCGAAGACTTGCACGGCGGTTAAACCGATCTTTTGCTGGAGTTCGGCGCCGAAGAGCTTCGCCATCTGCGCCTCACGCGTGGGGACGAAGCCGCTGCCTTGCATGGAGGCAATGTTGTACGCCATGGTGCGCAGAACCTGAACCGCAACATGGTGGTCTGCGAGCCGGTGTCGCAATTCTGGTCGCAGAAGCCTCGTACGGTTGCGAAGCTCGCCGACAAGGTCATCCACAAGCCGCCGTGCGCTGGAAGTGGCGCCGATGGAACTGCGTTCGAAGTCCAGTCCGATCGCCA
>JBDUAL010000417.1:0-2807 GCA_040004685.1 Anaerolineaceae bacterium
GACGGCCAGCCCCACTACGATCAGCCCGCGGTAGGAGACTTCGAACTTCAACACGTCGCTTTCGCCTCCACGTGGCCTCCGAACCTCCGGGATGATTGGATAGACTACGTTGCGCCAGTGGTCGCAACAACCTGACCGCGCGCGAGAATCCTAGCTGGCTAGGTGCTGACTTCAGCGAGCCGAATTTCGACGCCGATCTGAACGCGTTCGAGCTGTTCTCCCCCGAGCGCGCGCGACCAACTCCGCTGCATCGGGGGTTCACCCGACATTGATGTGTTCGCGGAGGGGAAACGAGCCTTAGGATGAGCAGTGTGGCAGGGCGCGTGGGACAGATAGAGGTCGGTGGAGACGTGGTCTCGTACGTGACTGAGCGAAGCCGAGCTCGCCGGAAAACGATCGCGATTCGCCTCTTACCGGATGGCAGCCTTCTGGTGCGAGCACCAATGCGCACGGCGACGGCCGAGATCGAATTGGCCCTGACGCTACGCACAAGCTGGATTTCCCGCGCCCGATCAACGGTGACTCCACTCCCAGCAGCCGAACCTCTCAGCCGTCGGGCAACGTTGCCGTACCTGGGCGAGGACGTGACCGCGATCGGCGGACTGCCCGCGGTTCCCGATTTCAAACTGGCGGCAGCGGTTCAGCAGCGGCCGGTGAGTGCGACACTGGAGATGAACGAAGAAGCGGTAGGCGTGAAGTTAATCGCGTGGTATCGGGCGGCGGCGGCCCACCTTCTTCCACCGCAGGTGACCCACCGGGCGACGCTTATCGGACGTACGCCAACGAGAGTGGTGATCTCGCGGCAGAAGCACGCCTGGGGCAGCTGTGGCCGAGATGGCGTCATCCGCTTGAGCTACCGACTGATGATGTTACGTCCGGAGCTCATCGACTGCGTGATCGTCCACGAACTCTGCCACCTGGTGCATCTCAATCATAGCCCGGCCTTCTGGGCAGAAGTGGCGCGATGGCAGCCCGGCTACAAGGAGTTGAGGGCCGAATTGAAAGCGTCGGCGCGTGGACTGCCGGTGTAGCGCTGTTGTGTGCCACGCAAGTTCTGGGAGGATCGCTTTAAATGGACCAGTTCGTCGCCGGGAAACTGTTGGTGGCTAGCCCAAAGCTGGATGACCCGAACTTCGCGCGAAGCGTTGTCTACATCGGGATACACGACTCGAACGGAGCATTTGGGTTGGTCCTCAATCGCATGCTTACTTTCCACGTTTCGGATCACCTACAAGCTTGGGCAGGGGCAGTGTCCGTTCCAGCAGTCATCTTCAACGGCGGCCCGGTCGAGCCGTCTGCTGTATTGGGCCTGGCCACACCACTCGATGAACCTGGCCCAGGCTGGTCTGAGTTGGCCGGCGGCATTGGACTGGTTGACCTGAATCTTTCGGCCGCCGAAACGGCGCCGCGGCTCGCACGGCTGCGCATGTTCCTCGGCTATTCGGGCTGGGGAGCAGGTCAGCTGGAAGATGAGATCCGCAACGAAGGCTGGTTTGTGGTTGCCATGGAAGTGAGCGACCTGATCGCACCCGAACCCGCCGGGCTCTGGCAGCGCGTCCTCCGCCGCCAGCCTGGACAGCTGGCGATGTTCGCGTATTTCCCGGAAGACCCGACGCGCAATTGAGGGAGAGGCGCATCGCCCGGTTTCAAGTGCCGTACACTAAGCGGGCGCCCCGAACAGCGTTCACTTTGGCCAGGACGGTTGAGATGGAATTCAAGTTCAAACCGGAACACATCGCCCTCCGTTCAGAGGTGCGGGAGTTCCTCCACGGGGCCGTCCCATCGGGCCCCGGCCCGGCGCGGCCGACGAGCCAGGAAGACTGGCCCGCGCAGATTGAGTTCCTAAAGAAGCTGGCGGCGAAAGGCTGGGTGGCTCCAGCCTGGCCGAAAGAGTATGGCGGGCAGGCCTGGCCGCACGTCATGCAGATGGTCTTCAGCGAAGAGCTTTCTTACGCCGGCGCACCAGACGCCGGTCGTGTATTCAACGTCGGTATGATCGGACCGACGCTGATCGTCCACGGCAGCGAAGCGCAAAGGAAAGAGCACTTACCACGCATCACCAGCGGCGAAACGGTCTGGTGCCAGGGTTACAGCGAGCCGGGCGCGGGGAGCGACCTTGCGAGTCTCCAGACGCGCGCCGTGCGCGACGGTGACGACTATGTCGTCAACGGCCAGAAGATCTGGACGACGGGCGCGCATCACGCGGACTGGTGCTTCTTGCTCATCCGAACGGATCCTGAGGCCCCGAAGCACAAGGGCATTTCGTTCATCCTCGTGGATATGAAGTCGCCAGGCATCCAGGTGCGACCGATCGTGAACATGGCGGGGTACCACGAGTTCAACGAAGTCTTCTTCGAAGATGTGCGGGTGCCGGTCGCGAACCGTGTCGGCGAAGAGAACAACGGCTGGTATGTAGCCATGACGCTGCTCGATTTCGAGCGATCCAACGTGGCGAGCATCGCCGCCAACCAGCGGACGCTTGAGTTGCTGGCGCAACAGATGCGGGAGCGCAAGCCCGGCGGCGCCTACCGGGGCATCCTTCGGCACCGCCTCGCGGATATGTGGCTGTCGAACGAAACAGGCCGCCTGCTGAGCTACCGCATCGCCTGGATGCAGGAATCGGGCCGCGTGGCGAACTACGAGGCATCGGTGATCAAGGTGTTCGCGACGGAACTTGCGGCGCGCATCACAAACTTCGGAGTGAACCTGCTGGGACCTGTGGGCGCACTGGAGCCGGATTCCAGGTACGCACTGTTGGACGGGATCATGGAGAAGGGTCACCTCTCGAACGTTTCGCCGCTGATTTA
>JBDUAL010000032.1:0-9398 GCA_040004685.1 Anaerolineaceae bacterium
CGAAGGCGCCCGCGTGGCGGCGGTGGATGTGACGCGAGAAGGTGTGAGTGCCGTGGTCGCCGAGATAGCCGGGGCCGGGGGCATGGCGAAGGCATGGACCGTTGACGTCTCGGATCGGGCCGGGGTCGAGCGCCTCATCGCGGAGGTGGTGACAGAGTTCGGCGGTCTGGACATCCTTGTGAACAATGCTGGTATCTCAGCGGCGGGTCCGATCGACAGCGACGACTACGAGGTACGATGGACGCGGACGCTCGCAGTGAATCTGACGGCGATGACCTACACGATCCGGGCGGCGCTGCCGCACCTGCGGCGGTCGGAGAACCCGCGAATCATCAACATCGCATCGACGGAGGGCCTTGGTGCTTCGCCCGGAAACAGCGCGTACACGGCGGCGAAGCACGGGGTCATCGGGCTAACGCGGGGATTGGCTGTCGAACTCGGGCGAGAGGGCATCACGGTGAACTGCATCTGCCCTGGCCCGATCCGAACGGGGATGACCGAACGAATCGCAGAGGACGCGAAAGTGGCGTATGCGAAGCGGCGGACGGCGCTTGGCCGGTACGGCGCGCCTGAGGAAGTCGCCCAGATGACGTTGAGCCTGGCGCTGCCTGCGGCATCGTTCGTAACCGGCGTAGCGCTTCCGGTGGATGGCGGGCTGACTATTCGCCGGGGATAGCAGCGAGGCGCTACTCCTCAATCACCACCGTGGTCATGCTGCTCCCCATCGGTCCGCTGACCCAGCCGCCGAGGTATGCCCCGAACTTGCCCGCCTCGCCACCGGCGACGACGAGCGTGATCATCTCTTTGGAGCGGAACTTGGGGACGAGAGTATCGAGGCCGATTCGCTGAGCGGACTGGAGCGTCAAGCCTTCAGCGCAGTCTTCATCGCGCACGAGGTCCCGGGCGGGAACGGCGCTAGACGCCTGAATCTGCTCGCGAACCTGATCCTTGCTCCAGCCATCCTTCGCGAAGGTATCGACGTGTTCAGGCGGGATGATGACGACGATCTCGCCGTGACCGTACTGCTTCGGATGGCCGGCAGCGGAGAGCGCGCGACCGTAGCTGGTGGCGAGCGATTTCGCATCGCGTGAGAGCTGGTCGATGATTCCGTTGGGGGCGCCGCCAGCGTAGACGCTGACGGCACTTTGATCTTTGGCGAACCCGCGTTCGACGTGAAGTGGGGGCCAGTTGCTGCGCTCTTCGAATTCGGCGAAGCAGAACGTGTACTTGCCGGGCTGGCCGAGGGCGGCGCGATCGACTTCTCCGGGGCGCCCACCGCCGACGTTCCTGACCACGAGTTGGACGGCGCGACCGATGGTGGCGTTGGCTCGGTTGCCCTGGCCGAGGACGTTCATCTTGTAGTTCATGCCGATGCGATCGCGGATGGGGCCGTTGACGATGATCACGGGCGTGGGAAAGTGGGTGGTGGCGAGGACACCATGCATATTGAACTGCTCGGTGGTCACCGCCTCGATTGCGGCAATCACAACGGGAAGGTATTCCGGTTTGCACCCGGCCATGACGGCGTTGATGGCGATCTTCTCGATGGTGACGGGTGCGAGGTTCGGCGGCACCACGGCGACGACCTCCTGGGCGTCGCGCTTCGTCCCGGCGAGCATTCGCATGACGCGCTCAGGCGTTGGCGGGATGACTGGGAGGCCGTCGGTCAGGCCCTGGTCGAACATGAACTCGAATACGTCGTCAGACTCGCCGACATCGATCCGGCGGGCGCGGATGGGGCTGCCTTCCATCTCCGCCGCCAGGCGCTCAGCGATGCCCGGCTCCACCGACTTCGATCCGCAGCCGGGGCGCATCTCCGGGTAAGTGGACCAATTGACGAGTGGCGCTGAGGAAAGCGTGATCGTGAGCAGCCGTTCGAAGAGGGCCTGCCAATCGGCCTTGCCGAAGCCAACGAAGCGCTCCATTTCGTTGCCTTCGGCGTCGGCCAGGATGACGGTGGGGACTGTATCGAGGTCGTAGCGGTAGGAGACGTGGAGTTTGGAATCGTCGAGCATCGGGCCGTCCATGGCGAACCGTTCGACGAGCCTCGCGTTGCCGTCGGCGTCCTGGCCGATTGCCCAGACGTCCACGCTGTCGCCGAAGCTGTCCCACGCAGCGGCGATCAACGGCATCGAAAGGAGGCAGGTGGGGCAGTCCTCTTTGACGAAGCAGAGGAGCGTGTGGCGGCCACAGGGGAACGCGTACTCGGCGCCCGCAGCATCGTGAAGAGCGAAAGAAGGCAGAGCGGTCATAGACAGGATTCTACCTCACGAGGGACGGGAGCCGGCGGCGAAGATTGAAGGCATATCACCTCTGTTGAACGCGCGTTCCGGAAAACAAAAATTCACGTTCCTGCGCGTTTCTGCGCGTTCTTTCCGCGTTCCTGCGCGCTATCGTCGTTACGGGCGTTGACGGGGAGAGCCGAGGCGGGGGTGCCGCGCATGTGGGACAGGATGGCACGTTGGGCTTGCAGGGCGGAGGTATTAGTGACGCTAGAGGGTTACATCAACCTTTCGACTGGGCTGGTGCGTGGGCAAGGTGGGGCTGTAGACTCCCGCGAATCCCAATCGGAGGGGAAGCTGTGGAAGACAAGCTAAAACAGTACCTGGAGAGGCAATGGCCAGATGCCGACGAGATCGAGATCGAAGAGTTCGCGATCATCGCCGGAGGCTATTCGCGGGAGACTTATCGCTTCAATGCGCGCGTCCGGCGCCAGGGGATGCACGATTACTACCCCATGATCCTGCGCAAGGATCCGCCGGAGGTAGTGGCGATCCTGAATACAAGCCGCGAGATGGAGCACAACCTGCTACACCGGGTGAAGGAGCACACCACTATCCCGGTTTCGCACTCCCACTTCGTAGAGAACGACCCAACGACCTTTGGCGAGCGCGCAATGCTGCTCGAACGGGTGCACGGCAGCGGCGAGCCTTCATTGCTCTTCCATGGGGGCCCAAATCAGGACCAGGCCGAATCGGTCGCGACCCATCTGTGCGAACTGATCGCCGAACTGCACCTCGCGGACGTTTCGAAGCTGAACCCGGCGGGCGAACTGAACGACCCTCGAGGCGCAGGCATCGATGTCAGCTCGTGGACAAACTACATGGAGAGCACGTTCAAGTACTACATCGGTAGCTACGAACGAATGGCATTTGCGCCCATACCGGTGTTCTACGACGGCTATCTGACGTTGCGCCGCGACCGGCCCCGTGAATTACCGCTGGTGCTCTGTCACGGCGACTTCAATCCTTCCAACTTCCTCTACGAAGACGGCAAAGTGACGGCCCTCATCGATTGGGAAAATAGCCACGTAGGCGACCCGAGGGAAGACCTCGGATGGTTGGCATTGATGGACGCGCTTACCAACACGAACATTCTCGGCAGCGTCAAAGAGGATGGCGGATTTCTTCAACACTACAACAAGCTGACCGGGTTCGGCGTCACCCCGGAAGAGGTCGCCTACTTCAGCATGTTCAGCGGCGCGAACATCGGCATACCGGTAATCTCCGCCGTCAGGCGACGGCTGAACAAGGAGCACGACGGACTGCTCAATCTCTACATGCTGGTTCCCGTGATCCAATCGCAGATGGTTTTCTTCCAGTGCCTCGGCTACCCCATGCCCACCGCAGGAGATGCATAGTGCTTACCACCCCCTCAATAGCCGAAGTGATCGACGGTATCCAGATTTCACTCGCGCGCGACATCATGCCGGAAGTTAAGTCGGCGAATGCGCAGACCTGCGTGGTGATGATCCAGGCATTGCTCCAGACGATTGCCCAGCGTGTCCCGGTGGAGCAGCAGCTGATGGCGGCCGAACTTAACGAAATGACAGCCACCCTGCGCGACGTTGCCGGGTTGATTGGCGCTTCATCGGGCAGTGCGGCGGATTCCATCCGGAGCCGCGCAACGGCGCTGGGCGGTCGGGAAGATCTGCCGCCGATCCCGTCGTATGACGAGGTCAATGCCAGCCACCGCGAACTGAGCCAGGCGATCGTGGATTCGCTGGCCGACGTTGACGGGTTGCTTCGTGCTGGCAACGAGGAGGCCGAGGGGGCGCTCGCCCGGCTACGTCAGCATATCGCGCCCCGGACGTTGCAAGAGTTTGGTGTGTACACGATTGGTGCTGGGATGGCGGGCCGCGGCTAGACTCATCGTAAAGTTCACTGCCCAATCGAGAGTGGGAGACGGATTCCACGCTACCTGGAGTGCCGTTCAACTGGCCCAACCCACTGGGGCGAAACTACCTGCAGAAGCTGCCCCACCCTCGAAGCTGCTTCGACGAGACACGGCGGGCGGGCAGCGTTTTCTTGACCGGGGGAGTGACAGGCCATCGGCGGGTCGCTACTCTTCGCACATCAACCCGGCGTGCCGGGGTCTGAGGAGAGCTGCCATGGGTGACAAGAGTCCGAAGAACACCGCCAAGACGAAGCAGCAGAAGTCTGACCACAAGGCGAATCCAAAGCCGGCGCCCGCAACGGCGGCGCCGGCTCCCAAGAAGTAGCCACAAGCCTATCGAGCGTGGCCCTGGGTTGGCATGAGCGGTTCGGGGATTGGCGCGCTCTCTGACTCCGTCGCATTGACGCCGGGTTGAGTTCTTCAGGCGAACCGCCACGGAGGACAGATGTACGCGAACTGACTGCAGCAGACCATCGCAGAATCCTGGCGATCGCGGCGGACGAAGTTCCGGATGTACTCCTATTGCTTGGCGTGTTCGATGTTTACGAAGGCGCCGCGCGGTTCGCAGCCTATTTGGACGACGCCCGGTATATGCGCAACGCGCGCAAAGGTCTCCCCAGTTGGCTCGGCCACTCACATGGGCTGAAGGTGGCCGTGGCGGGGAGCTTTGGGGGACCAATGGCGGCGATGCACGCACACTCGTGGATAGCGGCTGGCACCCCAACAGTGGTCCAGCTCGGGTGGTACGGAGCGCTTCAACCCGGCTCTGGGCTGGGAGACGTCATCGTCCCGCGTCACGCGGAACGTCAGGACGGGGTGAGCGACTGGTATCTGCCCAAGGGCATCCTGGCCGACGCCACGCCGGCACTGGCCAGCGCGATCGCGGCAAACCTCATCGCCGCTGGCGTGGCCGTCAATGAGCGTGCGATCTACACGACCCCTGCGCTGCTGGCTGAGTCACGCGAAGTCATAGCCGATTGGAGCCGCCACGGGTATCACGGGGTTGATATGGAGACCGCCGCAACCTTCGCCGTCGCCAAGCACCTGGGTGCGGAACGCGCGGCTGCGCTGATTCGCTTCGATGACCTGATCAACGAAGAACACAGCATGGCCGAAGAATTGAAAGCTGAGCACCTGGGCGTGTTGCGCGGGCGTGAACCACAGGTCGTTGACGCCGTCCTGACTGCTGTCGGGGCGAGGAAAGCTCAGTCCTAGCTGAAGTTCGAGATCAGCAGTTCTGGGATCGGTGCGCGTTTGGAGCCGACCGCGTTGATGGCACGCGCCATTTCTACCGTTTCGAACAGGTAGCCGCGGCCCCCGTAGAGTTCGCGGATTGCCGGATGGTTTGAGTTCGAGAGAATGGCGGCAACGCCTCTGCGCGAGAGGCTGTCAAAGGCGTCGCGGAGGCGCACCTGCTCGGCGAATCCGAATACCCCACTGGTGTAGTTCGTGAAGCTCGACGTGGTACTCAGCGGGTGGTACGGCGGGTCCAGGTAGACGAAGTCACCCGGAGCGGCGCGCGCGCAAGCTGATTCGAAGTCGCCGCAGACCAGGTCCGCCGCCTGGAGCGCCTCGGAGCAGACCCCGAGCAACGAGGCGTTATGAATCGTGGGGCGCTGGTAGCGGCCGTGCGGGACGTTGAACCGGCCGGAGCGGTTTTCGCGATAGAGGCCGTTGAAACAGGTGCGATTGAGAAAGATGAGGCGCGCCGCGCGTGCGGCGGCGGTGGCGGGTGTGGAAGCCCGGACTTGGTAGTACAGCCTGGCGCGCTCGTCGTGAGGGGCGGGCAGATAGACGTCCGCCAGGGGCGTCAGTTCGCGGTGGAGACTGTTGGGGTCGTCTCTGACTACCTGGAACGTCTCGATCAGTGTCGCATTGACGTCTGTGAGGGTGGCGGGGAAGGAGCGGCGCGAGCGGAACGCGAAGAACACGGCGCCGGCGCCGAGGAACGGCTCGTGGTAGCGGTTGAATGTTCGAGGTGCGCGATCGAGCATTGCTGGGGCGAGCTTCGCTTTGCCCCCGGCCCATTTCAAGAACGGGCGGGAGGGCGTTCCGCTTCCCTCCAGGCCGTACTCGGTGCCGCCCGAGGTTACTGAGGCCATCGGTCGCCCAGCAGCCGTTCAACGGCTGGGGCTACGCCCCATTCGTCTCGCAATTGCCGATATTCCGCGAGGCCGCGGGCCTTTGCGGCTTCGGCGGAGGGGCCGGGCGGGCGCCTTTCTGCACGCAGCATCACGTTCCGGGCAGTGGCCTCAGGCGAGATGAACTCGGTCACGTCCACTTTGTAGCCGACGGCCTCCAGGGCAGCGGCGCGCAAAGCATCGGTGATGATATCGGCGAGGCGATGGGTAAGAAGGCCGCTGCCGAGGACCGCCGCCCAGGCGCCGCTCGCGAGCTCCTGTCCTGTCTTCGCGCGTTCTTCGATCTGCGCAACGAGCTCGTGGTGGCAGCAGGGGGCGAGCACGATAGCATCGGCGCCAAGGCGGACCCCGGCGGCGAGCGCCTCATCGGTCGCAGTGTCGCAGGCATGGAGGCTGACGAGGAGGTCGGTGGGCTCGTCCGCCTGGGCGAACTCGCCGATCGCCTTCGCCTCGAAGCGAGCGGTTTCGAACCCGAGTCTGGACGCGATCGCGGCGACGGTGGCGATGATCGTTTCGTCACGGTCTACGCCAATCAGTTCGGGCTCGAGTCCCTGGCGCTGGGCGTAGAGAATGAGGGCGAGACTGAGGTAGGCGCTGCCGCAACCGGCATCAACCACGCGTACGCGCTCGCCCGGGCCGCTTGCTGGCTGAAGCACGGCGAGGGGTCGCAATAGTTCGATGTAGTGCTGCACCTGGCGATACTTATCGGCCGCTTCGCCACGGAGGTGCCCGTTGAGGCTGAAGAGGCCCGTTTCGATGAAGAGACGCTGCACCGCCGGGTCGTCACTGGGGAGCGGGTGCTGGCTGGGGCGATCGTGCGCAGGGAGGGGCGTAGCCGGGGACGTCAGGCCGAGAGACGGTTTCCCCCTCGAGACCAGCCAGCGGCCGCGCTTCGATTGACGAGCGTGCCAGTCACTGCTGCGGCCAACGACGTTGATGTGCGAGGGCTCGGCCCGCATCACGTTCGCCAACCACGTGAGCCAGCGCTCCGGCGGAACGGTCTTGGTCTGTTGGCGCTCGGTTTCGAACATGACAACTTTCAGCGCCGGCCCAGAGGTAAGACGGACGGGCTCGACCGTGAGCTTCGTCCAGGGGATGCCGACGACCTTCGGGTGGCTAAAGACAGCCTTGACCCAAGCGCCCTCGACGCCCTGTTCAAGGGCACCAAGGAGCGGGGTCAGCGGGTCGGCGACGGTGGTCATGGGGCCATTGTATGGCGGATCGCGTTCGCGCTCCGTTGCCGCCCCTACGCCCCCTCCGCTCGACTGCTTGGAGCCGCGGCGCCTTTCGCACTTGGCGGCGACGAGGCTGATGGCGAAGCGGCTACCGCCTGCGAGGCGTGCGGGCGGTAGCGGATGAAGAACGCACTGGCCGCCGCGACGCTAACAATTCCGAAGCCCGCCAGCGAGACCGCAAGGAAACCATCAACGATCCCGTTTTCTGAGACATCCTGTTCGGGACCGCTGGGTGCCGGGACAAAATGCCGCGCGCTCCCCACCGCCTGTTCTGCCCGGGCGGCCGGGACCCCTGCCGATTCGAGGTTAGCTGGCAGATTCGTTTCGACGGAGTGGAGGAAGACCGCGCCGAAGATCGCCACGCCCGCCGAAGTGCCGATGTTCCGCGCCATCGTCAGAGTGCCAGAGGCGAGGCCCGACTTATTCACAGGCATCGAGCTGACCACCGCGTAGGACGTTGCGGACATGACCAGGCCGATGCCAAGCCCACGGAAGAGGAACGGGACGAAAAGTCCGCCCATGTAGGTGCTATCCGTGTCCAATCGAAGCAGATAAAGGAACGAGATGCCCACCGAGAGGGAGCCGGCGATGATGATGTACCTCATCCGATGCCCGAGCTTCTGCCCCAGGATACCGGAGACCGGCATGAGCAATGCAACCAGGATCGTCGCTGGAAGAAAGCCCAGTCCGCCCTGCAGTGGCGAGAACCCAAGGTAATTCTGCAGGAAGAGGCTCGTGAACGGCTGCGACCCGAAGACGGCCATCGAAAAGAGTCCGGCACTCAGACAGGCGATGACAAACGCAGGCGTGCGAAACAGGGTGAGGTCGACGAGTGGCGCCTTCACCCGCCGCTCGATCATCACGAAGAGCGGAAGGCAAAGCGCTCCGGCCACGAAGCAGCTGATGATTAGCGGCGAAGTCCAGCCCTCTTCGTTTCCCCGGTTCAAGCCGAACAGCAACAGGAAGAGCGAACCGGAAAGCGCGATCAGTCCTCGCCAATCCAGGTAGCGCGACGCCTTGTCGTCACGCGATTCGGGCACGAACAGGATCGCCAAGACGAGCGCAACAACGCCAACGGGGATGTTCACCCAGAATATCCAGCGCCAGTTGTCACCCCGCACCAGGAGGCCGCCGAGGATCGGGCCAGCGATCAGGCCCAACCCGCTGACGCCGCCCCAGATGCCGATCGCCAGGCCCCTTTGGTGAGCCGGAAACGCCTGCGTAATGATCGAGAGCGTGCCGGGCATCATGGTGGCGGCGCCCAGCCCCTGGATCACTCGAAAGAACACCAGCAACTCGACAGAATGCGAGAGTCCGCACCCGGCTGAGGCAAAGACGAACACCACAAGGCCCGTTATGTAGATCCGTCGCCGCCCAAAGATATCGCCCACGCGTCCCATCGCCACGGGGAAGATGCCCGTGACCAGCACGTAGCCAGTCACCGTCCACTCAGCGGTGCTGAGGCTCGCCTTGAGGTCGCGGCTGATCGCCGGGAAGGCGACGTTCACGACGAACGTATCGATCATCAGCATGCCAAGACCAAGGCAGGTGGCAATCAAGGTGAGCCACTTCGAAGGAGCAGTTGGAGCACGGAGCACGGGTTTCACCATCGCCACGCGCCGGTTCCTGGCGCGCGCCTTCGCCAGAAAGTCTGGCACAGTAAGTTTCACGACGCAACCCTTGTCGGTGACGTCCGTCACCTATACTGGCACGATGCCTGAAACCACCGCCGCGTATGCTCGCGGCTTCGAAATCCGACCGGTCAACGCAGACGATGTGGAGGCGGGAGAAGCATTTTACGCGGCCGCTAATGTGCGGCTCCTCGGCTCGCTGGCCGTTCTTCTTC